>JAITOO010000210.1 GCA_031289875.1 Flavobacteriaceae bacterium | reverse complement strand
AAAAAGGCAGCAATAAAAAACTGCCTGAAATTTTTAATTCAATAGGAACTTCCATAGAAGAAATCGAAAAATTAGATTATTCCTTTTTGGAGAGATACAGAGTTGATTTATTGAATCTTACGGATAATTTGGATATATAAAATTTTTTACGATTTTTTATTATTATTTCTATTCTCCAAGCTGCAAATATCAATATTACAGGCATATAAGGATAATGATAACGCGGAGAACCGTAAATTAAACCTTGCAATAAAGTACCTAAAACAAGCGGAAGTAATAGAATAAACAAATTTTTGTCTTTTTCTTTCCACAAAAGAGCGAGAGAAAGAAAAAACATACTTATTATCAAGTAGTAAGGCAACCCGAAACAGACATCAGAAAAAATACGTTGTTTTTTAGGTATTATTTTTCCGTCTTTCTGTAATAAATTACCATACAGAAAATTATCTCCCCGCCACATTCGAAAAATTTTTAGTGGAATATATTCTGCATATTTTACGGAATTTTCACGTATCCAATTGATGCTTCGGCTTTTCCATATGGAATCCCGCTCAGTATAAGTAAATCTTTCCTTGTTTTCAATGTATCCCATATTTCCTTTTCTGAAAACAATAGTGCTGTGCCGACCGTTCATGCCGTCATTTGCTCCTATGATAAGATTTAACCCGCCCGAAGTAGCCTGCCAATTAAAATATCCCGTGTGTATTTTGGTGTATTCTCCTATAATAAAAATAGAAATTATTAAAGGAAACAGTAAAAAAACATAACTTCTAACATTAAATTTATGTAAAAACATATATAACAAAACAGGCAGCAAGAACACAATAACAATAGGTCTAATCCAATTGGCAATGAAAAATAGCGCTCCTGCAAAAATTAAGGACAAATAGCGTTTTTTTCTTACCAAACATATTGCGCCTAAGGCAGTTGCCAAGAAAGGTATTTCTGTAAGATTTACTACGGGCAACAGGGCATTTGTAGGTAAAGCACAAAACAAAATCACCGCAATGAATGCCGAATTTTTATTAAAAAAATGCTTTCCAAGTATGAAAAGCTCAAAAATTATCAAAAAATTGAATATAATATTAAAAACAGGAACGAAAGCAAAAGAATTAAAAAAATTCAAATGTAAAATCAAATAATTCACATAACCCGGATTGAAAATATAATCGGAAAATATTTGTGCAGAATCCGGATACCATGTCTGATAATCAAAGCATTGCAAAGCAAGATTGCGATATGTCTGCGCATCTGAAACTTGGGTTATATCCTTGTATAAAAAGAAACAAATTATTTGTGCCAATCCCCATATAATTAACACGATAATAGTAATCTTGGGCAGTTTCATAATCTCAACTTTTTAAATATTTCATTTCGGCGAGATTTGCGAATAAACGCAATTTCTTCGGGCGAGATATTTCGTTGGGCATTCTCCTTTTCCATTTTTAAAAATGCGCAATAAGAAACGAAAAAATTTCTCAGCGACTTTTCTTTCCAAGAGGCTTTGGTACAGGAAATTAAAGCCAGCATTTTGTCCAATCCGATGTAATAAAAATACTGTCCCAACTTCTCTGCTTTTGATTTTTTATAAACCTGAGCCGTCGGTTTCAAATGTTTAACCCAAATATTCTCAACAGTTTGAATTTCCCAGCCGTGCATTTGGGCAAGCAGAATATCCAGATTGTCCCAGCCGAGCGTTTCCCTCAGTCCGCCGATGGCTTCAAAACACGTGCTGCGATAGGTTTTTATCGGTCCTCGAACGTGTTTCTTGCTCGAAATATTTTCATAAATCCATTGTCCGTTTTTCTCAATGTATACCAGCCCTCCGATGATTCCAACTTTTTGATTTTGTGATAAATGAAAAATCATAATTTCAAAATAATCAGGCGGAAGAATGATGTCGGCATCAAGTTTTACGATAACATCAAATTCTTTCCAATTTTCAGAGTTCAAGCCTGCATAAAATGTCCGCACGACCTTCGCACCCGGTAGATGTTCCGATTTGTGATTGAGATTGACCAGCTTAAAATCAGGACGGTCTTGAATAAAATCTTGTACAATGGAAAGCGTTCCGTCCGTAGAAGCGTCATTGACTACGACAAAGAGAATATCCTTATACGTCTGATTTGCAAAAGATTCTAAGCATTTCAGGATATGTTTTTCTTCGTTGAAAGCGGGAATGACAGCTAATATTCTCAATAGTTGAAAAATTTGAACGAAATTAGTATTTATTTCTGATTGTTATCGAATAAAAAACTCCAAAAAAATATTTTTTGGAGTTTTTTATGAAATATTTTTTTTAATTTCTACTTTATTCTACGATTAACTTGCCTTTCATCAAAGCGTAATGTCCGGGGAAAGAGCAGATATAGTCGTAAGTTCCGGGTTTATCAATAGTGAAAGTGATGGTATCGCTTTCGCCCGGTCCTAACAATTTAGTGTGCGCAATTATAGCGTCTGCTTCAGGTCCGGAAGCAGGAATGTAATCGGTAGCTTTTGCCAGAATAGCAACTTTCCCAAATTCATCAACGTTAGTTCCTTCTTTCAGGACGATTAAATCATGTCCCATAATACTTTTTGCCTGTTTTCCTACATTTTTGAAAGTGATAGTGATAGGCTTGCCTGCTTTGGCTTTCAGTTCAGTAACATTGTACGTCATTTGGTCAGTACCTTCTACGGTGAAAGTGTTTTCAGCCTGAGTTGCAGTTTCCTCAGTGGCAGCAGCCGTTGCAGTTGAATCGGGTGCAACTGTGTCTGTGCTTTCGGCTGTTTTTTTATCTCCGCCGCAAGAAACGAGGAGCGCTCCACATAATGTTAAAGTTAAAAATTTTACTCTTTTCATTTTTTTTGTTTTTTTTGTATGTTATATTTAATTTTTTTTCATACTGTCTATCTGCTGTTTACCCTTGCAAATATTAAGCGGGTCAAAGATATAATTTATTTTTTAATAAACAAAAAACATTGCAGGCATTAATAATTTTTAAAACAAGAACAAAAATTTCACAAAATCATAAACCCTTTGATAATCAAATCATAAAAAAGTAAAAACAACTCAATTTTCCCTATCGAAAACACATCAATATGACATAAATCATACTTTTTGATTAGAAAATTTTTCTCAAAGAATTTTTTTATTTTAATAACCTAAATTTGCATTTACTAATTGAAATTACGGAGCCATTGCAAAATCTCCTACAATTAATACATGGTGTGATTTTTGTTTCTTATCTTTGCATTAATTATATTTAAGAACTTAATATTTTAATTATGAAGAAAGGTTGTCTTATTGGAGCAGGAATTTTGGGAGTTGTCATTGTATTTCTGCTCATCATTGTTGGCTGGGGCGTGTCCAAGTACAACGCATTGATTCCGTTGGAACAGGATGTAACCCTCAAATGGAGTAACGTGGAAACTTCTTATCAAAGAAGAGCCGACTTGATACCCGGTCTGGTTGCCACAGTGAAAAAAGCCACCAATTATGAACAGGAAACGCTGACTCAGGTCATCGAAGCGCGCGCCAAAGCGACTTCCGTGCAGATAGACCCGACCAATCTCACCCCTGAAAAATTGTCAGAATTTCAAAATGCGCAGAACGGATTGAGTTCCGCTTTGGGAAGGCTGCTGGTTTCTGTGGAAAGATACCCCGATTTAAAAGCCAATGAAAGCATCTTGGCGCTGCAAAATCAATTGGAAGGAACGGAAAATCGAATCAAAATTGACAGGGACAATTTCAACCAGTCAGCAACCGCCTACAACACTGCAATAAAAGTATTTCCCACCAATACAATAGCCAATTTTCTGAACTTCAAGGAAAAAGGATTATTCAAGGCAGAAGCAGGAGCAGAAAAAGCGCCGAACGTAGATGACTTGCTTAATAAATAATTGAAAATCAGACAATGACACTGTTCACTCCCGAAGATGAAAAAGAGATTGTAGAAGCCATAAAAAACGCAGAAACAATGTCCACAGGAGAGATACGAGTACATTTGGATAACTCTCTGAAAGGCGACCCTCTGGCAAAAGCCCAAGCCGTTTTTGCCCATTTGGGAATGCAAAACACGCAGGAAAGAAACGGCGTGCTTTTTTTCATCTCGGAAAGCGACAGGCAAATTGCCGTCATCGGGGACGAAAACATTCACCAACATGTGAAACAAACTTTCTGGAACAACCTTTCACAGGAAATCACGGCTTCTTTCAAAGAAGGAAAATTCAAGGACGGACTGGTTTCTGCCATTCTAAAAACAGGTCATCAACTGAAAAAATATTTTCCCGCTTCGGGACAAAACCTAAACGAACTTCCGAATGAAATATCACGTTAGTTGTATTTTGTTGATTTTAAATATTTTATGCGGAGGATTCCTTTTCGCACAGACGGAATTTAAGATTCCCGACCCGCCGTCTGTCATCTATCCCGTCAATGATTATGCCCATGTTTTGTCTGCCGAACAGATTCAAAATCTGAATGATAAACTCATTGCCTATTCAGATTCCACCTCAACGGAAATTCTCGTCTGCACAATCAAGACTCTCGACGGCGACGACATTAACTACGTCGGAGCGAAATGGGGAGAGAAATGGAAAGTCGGGCAGAAAGGCAAAAACAACGGTATTTTATTGTTAATCGCAGTGGACGACAGGAAGTTAGCCATTCAAAACGGACGGGGAACAGAAGATGTCATGACCGATATGGTTTCGGGGCTTATTATCAGAAACTACATGGTTCCCTATCTGAAAAGCAACGATTACTATGGCGCGATTAATTCGGGTACGGATCAGATTTTCAATGTTTTGCAAGGAAAATTTAAAGCTCTGCCCAAGTCCGGCAACGACGATGATTGGGGCGGAAACATCGGTGCGGGAATCATCATTTTCATCATTATTCTTTTCGTCGTTATTCTTTTCGGCAGCGGAGGCAACGGAGGCGGAACGTATTACGACCGAAGCGGAAAAAGACGCTACCGAGACAGTTGGGGCAGCAACTTTGGCGGTTTCGGTGGCTGGGGAAGCAGCGGCGGCTGGGGCGGCGGAAGTTCATCAGGTGGAGGCTTTGGCGGTTTCGGAGGCGGCGGAAGTTTCGGAGGCGGCGGTGCAAGCGGAAGTTGGTAAGTGTTTGATTAATTGCAATTCCAAAACTCGTTTATTTCCAAATGATCATAATGCGGCTGTTTGAGTGCTATGGTTGGAATGAACCAAAACTGACAGTACTTTATTGGTGATAATTCGCTCTATTTCATAAACATATCTAATGCGATGCGGCGAATAATCTTCAACAATATCTTGCTGTCGAGTGGTGAATGGCATTTTGTATTTCAAGGCGTGGTTGCCGATGCTGAAGCGCGGGCGGGAGCAAAGACAGCGAAACACACACCCAAACCCATAATGAGGGCAGGACGGCGAGTTGGGGTATGCAGGATTAACACCGGAAAATTGTCTCACGAGCAAAGCCATTATTTTTTATATTGATAATGCCCAATAATCGTGAACCGGAATAAACAATCCTCAAGAACTTGTCCGCGTCCAATATTGTGAACGATTAAATATCTTTTTCCGTCCGTCGATTTTTTATTCACAACAATGCCGATGTGCTTGATGCCCTTACCTATGTCCCAACAAACAATATCCCCCGATTGATAATCTTGTGAGTCTAACGTTTTTTTCTTTACCGTTCCATGCCGTGAGAAAAAAGTCATAAGATTGGGAACTCGTCGGTGGTCTATATTGGTATCTGTGTTTTTCATGCCCCAAGATTTCGGATATTGATTAAAATTCGCTTTCATATCTTCATGAACTTCTTTTTGCAAATCAATCCCAACTTTTCTATAAGCTCGTATTATTACATCCGTACAAACTCCTTTATTTGCAGGCACATCTCCATTCGGATAAGAAATTTTGAAATAGCTTGGGTCATACTGTACTTTTTGTTTTGTCAAAACGAACGTTGAGTCAGCAAGTCTATCGTAAAAATGCCTTTGTCCTGTAACCGTCGAAACTGTCAGAAAAATAAAAAGAAGAGTAAAAACGAAACTTTTCATTTCATTCTATTTTTCATTCTCAACAAAATTAATCATTCCCGTTTTTCCATTTTTCCATCAGAGAAAATTTCGGAAATTGTATCGGCTTGTCATAGAAAGCGTTAAGCAAATTATTTATGATGAAATCCAAACTTACATTGTCTTTGGCATTGGAAGCTGCGCCGGCACAGAGATTGTTTTTATCAACATATTTCACCTGAATTTCAAAATTTTTGATGTTTCGATTTATCGAATAAATTTCTTTTCCGTCTGTTTTTTCACAATAAAAACTCAAACGTTTCTTGTTGTCTTTCACTCGGATATACTTGTTCACATACTTTTGCCCAAACAATTTTCCTTCGAACAAAGCCGAAACAAAAATTTCCAAATCGTGCAGAGAAGCATACAGTCCCGAAGCGGTCTTGTAATCGCTAAGGTTCTGATAATAAGTCTTTTTCCATTGTTCGTTTTCACGTTTTGAGTAAGAAACAGCCAATTGTTCCGCAAGCGGCGGTTCATCATAAAAAATGCTTTGGAGATTTAATTTTTGTATAATATTGTTTTTCAATAAATTGCTAAAATTTTCTTTGGAAACATCTTCCAAGACAAAACCGAGCAAAATATAATCCAAGTTGCTGTATTTCTTTCCGTTAATAGATGAATTTTCTTTTAAAAACTGTTTAACCTTTTCTCTCGTATTGACAATGAAGAGTGAATCCGTAGAACTCAGTCCGCTTTGATGGTACATTAAATTTTCCAAAGTGATTTTGCCGGAATTAGGAATTTCCGGGTAATAGTCTGATAATCTGTTAGAAAGTTTGAGTTTTCCGTTCTCTTCCATTTGAAACAACAACGTTTGCACAAACAATTCCGTGAAACGTCCAATGGGAAAGATTGTCAGCGAATCTAAATTTTTATTTGACTTAATATCCTGTTTTCCAATGGAATAATTGTATAAAACTTTACTGTTCTGCACCAATTCTGCATTTGCAAACAATTTTCCTTCTTTTTCATACGAAACAAACAAACTATCTAATTTTTGAGAAGGAATGGTCTGAGCCTGCAAAATTATACAAAAAAGGAACAAAAAAAGAGTTATTTTTCTCATAATAATTCTATTTTTTGTGCAAAGATATAATTTTTCTGTCAAATGGCAATTTTTAATTCCCGCCTACTTTCACTCAATCAGTGCATTAAAAAATTGGCATATTGCTCATTCTGTCCTATCTTTGCACACATTTTTCAGAAATTATGAGTAAAACCTTAGAAAAGGAAATCCACAGACGAAAGACATTCGGCATCATTTCGCACCCTGACGCAGGAAAAACCACCCTGACGGAAAAACTATTGCTTTTTGGCGGCGCAATTCAGGAGGCAGGCGCAGTGAAAAGCAATAAAATCAAAAAAGGAGCAACTTCTGACTTCATGGAAATTGAACGCCAGAGGGGAATTTCCGTTGCGACTTCCGTCTTGGCTTTTGAATATAAAGGACAGAAAATCAATATTTTGGACACTCCCGGACACAAAGACTTCGCCGAAGATACCTACCGCACACTGACTGCCGTAGATTCTGTCATTGTGGTTATTGACGTTGCCAAAGGCGTGGAAGAACAGACTGAAAAATTAGTCGAAGTCTGCCGAATGAGAAATATCCCTATGCTGGTGTTTATCAATAAATTAGACCGAGAGGGAAAAGATGCTTTCGACCTGCTCGACGAAGTGGAACAAAAACTCGGACTGCGTGTTGTGCCACTTTCCTTGCCTATCGGAATCGGTTTGGATTTTCAAGGAATTTACAATATGTGGGAGAAAAATTTTAAATTTTTCACCGAAGAAAAAAAACAAAAAGTTGGCGAAAGTATTGAGATTGATAATATTAACCTCCCATTGGTCGATGAACTCATCGGTACAAAAGCGGCGGAAATTTTGCGCAACGACCAAGAACTCATTACTTCCGTCTATCCCGAATTTTCTAAAGAAGAATATTTGAATGGAACTTTGCAGCCTGTATTTTTCGGCTCGGCGCTGAACAATTTTGGAGTTCAGGAATTGCTGAATGCCTTCGTAGAAATTGCTCCCAATCCGCTCTCGAAAATGAGCGATCTGCGCTTAGTCCGTCCCGAAGAACCTGATTTCACAGGATTTGTGTTTAAGATTCACGCCAACATGGACCCGAAACACCGCGACCGTATAGCTTTCGTGAAAGTCGTTTCGGGCGTTTTTCAAAAAAATAAAAATTATCTGCATGTCCGTCAGAACAAGATGATGAAATTCAGCAGCCCTGCGGCGTTTTTTGCAGACAAAAAAGAAATCATCGACGAGAGTTTTCCCGGAGATATTATCGGGCTGCACGACACGGGAAATTTCCGAATCGGCGATACGCTGACCGAAGGTGAAAAGTTGAGTTTCAAGGGAATACCGTCTTTTTCTCCCGAACATTTTCGATACATCAACAACGACGACCCGATGAAAGCCAAGCAATTAGCCAAAGGCATTGACCAACTCATGGACGAGGGCGTGGCGCAATTGTTCACTATGGAACTGAGCGGGCGGAAAATCATCGGAACGGTTGGGGCATTGCAGTTTGAGGTCATTCAATACCGTTTGGAACACGAATATTCTGCCAAATGCAGTTACGAGCCTGTGCAGATTCACAAAGCCTGTTGGGTGGGAATCCAAGACGAGAAATCCGCAGAGTTTCAGGAATTTAAACGCATAAAACAGAGATTTTTGGCAAAAGACAAATTCGGACAGTTGGTGTTTTTGGCAGATTCCGCTTTCAGCATTACGATGACACAGGAAAAATATCCATCTGTAAAACTGCACTTTACAAATGAGTTTTAGTTTTGTGCCGATTTTTCAGAAAAACCGTTTTTTGTAAAACAATCACTGTTGTCCGCTAAATGCGGAAAATTACTATGATTCCAATATTACATATATCACATAATCCGAAACCGGCAAACAGCAACATATTTGTAAGAGTCTGTTGAAATAACCGGTTCAGAGATTAATTTGCTTGTGTCAATGGTTCATCAAGGGCTTCCTTTCTTGTTTTTATTAGTTTACTTTTTCATAACTTTGCAAATCTAAGATAATTGAAATTGAAAAAGTTTACTGATTGATGATAGAAAAATTGTTTTTGATATTGGTTCCGATGATAGTGGTGGCAGGCGTGTTTGTGTTCATGCTCGACCGCTTTTTTAAGGAAGAAAGGAAAAAAAGAGATTTCCGGCTGAGGCTGGAAAATTCAAAAAATATATTGCCCAACAAATTGCAGGCGTATGAACGGCTGGCGTTGTTTCTGGAACGAATCAGACCGTCGGCGTTGGTACGAAGAATCGCTCCCGCAGCGGATTTTAAAGCCTACGAATACGTTTTGATTGAAACAATACAAACGGAATTTGAGCATAATCTTGCACAGCAGATTTACATCAATCCCGAAACGTGGAAAATCATTTTTTCCGCTAAAAACGCTACGCAATTATTCGTTCAGGACGTAGCAAAAGGCATGGATATTTCCGCCACAGCAGCGGATTTGCAGGAAGAAATTTTGAAAAAAGCCGTCAATGAAAACTCTCCTTCATCAATGGCGATGCTGTATTTACAGAAAGATATTTACTAATTAACAATGGATTGGTTTGCAGAATGGTTTGATACGCCTTACTATCATATTTTATACAAAAACAGAGACGATAGGGAAGCGCAGGATTTTATCGATAACTTATTGAAATATTTGCAGTTGTCCAAAAACGGCAAAATTTTGGATTTGGCTTGCGGAAAAGGTCGGCACAGCATCTATTTGAACAAGCTGGGCTACGAAGTTACGGGGCTGGATTTGTCTCCGCACAGCATCAAAAGCGCAAAAAAAATTGAAAACAAACATTTGACATTTATCGTTGGAGATATGCGCAAAACCTATTTTCCCAATGAGTTTGATGCTATTTTCAACCTCTTCACAAGTTTTGGTTATTTCAATGACGAGAATGATAATTTAAAAGTATATCAATCTGTTTTTGAGCAACTTAAATCCAACGGTGTTTTTGTTATGGATTTTATGAACGCTTCTTTGGTAGAACACCATCTCGTGCCTCGCGAAGAAAAAGAAGTGGACGGAATCCGATTTTTTCTGCACAGAAAAATTGAAAACAACGTGATTGTCAAGGACATAACTTTCAGCGACGGCGGACAGGATTTTCATTATCAGGAAAGAGTAAATATCTGTAAATTAGATTATTTCAAAGATTTAGCAGAAAAAGCCCGATTGAAATTTCAGGCAGTTTTCGGCGATTACCAACTCAACGAATTTGACGAAAAAACTTCGCCGCGTTTAATCTTAATTTTTCAAAAATGATGGATTATGCAGTTCTGATTTTATCGGCGGCTATCGGCGGCGGAATAGGTTATTTTTTTCACAATAACAATCTGTTTTGCAAACGGCTATTGATGTTCAGCGCAGGTCTTCTGCTCACAATTACTGTTCTGGAAATGTTCCCGATGCTCTACCAAAATCACGGCGGAATAGGCATCAATGCGGGTATTTGGATTATCGCCGGCGTGGGGTTGCAGTTGGTTTTAGAATCTTTGTCCAAAGGAATTGAACACGGTCATGTTCATCATCATCATGAAAATGAGAACGTTGTACCGTTGAGCGTGATGTTCGGCTTGTTTGTTCACTCTTTTTTGGACGGAATGCCCATTGAGGCTCAGGCACATACGCATGAACATCTACATCTGCTGTGGGCGCTGGCAGTTCATAAAATCCCTGAAACCATCGTGCTGAGTGCGTTTTTGTTCACGCTGCGCATTCCTAAATCTTATGCTTTCGGAGTTTTGCTCTTGTTCGTGTTTTCTGCGCCGCTCGGAGCGTGGCTCGGAACTTTTTTAAGCCTTGATTTCTACTTGAAAATGACAGGAATTGTGGCGGGAATTTTTCTTCATATCTCTTCGATTATCATTTTTGAAAGCAACGAAAAGCATAACTTGAACAAACAAAAACTGTTTTTCGTCTTTTTGGGAATTTTTGCGGGCTGGCTGCTTACTTTAAGCTGATTTTTTTAAGTTTTACCGGCAGATAAAAATGGCGGATTTAATGAAAAATTTTCTTCTACACTATGTAGTTGCAAAATAAATTTAGTACATTTGCGTCGCTTAAATAAAAGGATTAGGAAGAATGAAAAATGGTCTTAATCTTTTGATTTTTAGAATAATAAATTTTGTTAAAATATCAATAATAATGAGAAAATATTGTTTATGTACTATTTCACTGCTCTTTTTGATTTTTCTAAGTTCTTGTGCTTCAAAGAAAAGCATGTATTATTTTCATGGAGATGTCGCCGCTTCGCAGGCAGTGGAAAAATATACTCCATATCTAAAACCTGACGACCTGCTGGTCATCACGGTTTCCGCTTTGGATGTACAATCTACGCTGCCGTTCAATCAGGTCAATCCCTATAACATCAACAATACTTCAAATGAGACTTTGACTACGGGTAATCCTCGCTTAGTCAGCTATTTGATAGATGAAAACGGCAATATTGATTTTCCTGTTTTGGGGAAAATTAAACTTGCAGGGCTTACCCGCTCTCAGGCAATAGATTTGATGCGTCAAAAACTTTCCCAATACATCAAAAATCCTACGGTTAATATCAATCTTATCAATTTCAGGGTAACCATTTTGGGAGAGGTAAACCGTCCGGGAACTTATACCATTTCCAACGAGAAAATCAGCCTGCCCGAAGTGCTGGGGCTGGCAGGAGATTTGACCATTTTCGGCATGAGAAAAGACATTGTCGTTATTCGGGAAATCGAAGGCGTGAAGAAATTTTATCACGTAGATTTGACTTCCAGTCAAAGTGTTTTCGATTCGCCGGTTTATTATTTAGACCAAAGCGACATTGTTTACGTGTCGCCTAACGGAGCGAAAAGAAATTCTTCTCAATACGGTCCATTTACTTCTGTTCTCGTTTCAGTCGCAGGTATTGTTATATCTGTAATTTCTTTGCTTACCCGCTAAATCATAAAAAACATGGAAGAAACTAATAAAATATATCAAGACGAAGAAGAAATAATCAATATTAAAGAGTTGATATTTAAATATATGCTCTATTGGAAATGGTTTGTCCTTTCAGTGATTATTGCCTTGATTTTAGGCGTTTTATATCTCAAAATCACGCCGAAAGAATACAGTTCCGATGCCGCCCTGCTGCTGACCAAAAATTCAGGTGGAGACGCTATGTTGGGCTTGCAGGACGCATTGGCGGGAAGTTCCTCCAATCCGCAGGTTACCGATCAAATAGCCATTATCACTTCCCGAAGGCTGATGACTCAAGTGGTGAATAAATTGGATCTGAATATTCAATATTCCCAAAGAAAAGGGTTGGTTATGCAGGAAGTTTACAAGGAAGACGCTTATGTTTTTGTTAAATTCACAGACGAAAAATCCAAACTCGCCGTCGATAGTACGCAGACTTTCAAGATTGAAGTCAAATCTGCCAATAACTTTGTCGGAACGAATATTTTGACTGATGAACAATTTCAAGGAACGTTCGGCAGACCTGTGAATTTTTCTTTCGGAAATTTGATTTTCCTCCGAAACCCGCAAGCAGAAACAGGCGATGTTACCAAGATTACTGTTTTTCCCGTGATTAATGCCGTTTTAAGAAGCCTCAAAGCGATGACAGTGGAAGCCGGCGGTTCTTCTAAGGCATTGAACAGGAGTAATTTAATTAACATTAGTATGCAGAGCGTCCTGCCCAAAACAGCTAATCAAATTATTGATACACTGATTTCTATCTACAACAAAGACATCATCAATGATAAAAAACAAATCGGAGAAACAACAATTGCGTTTATTAATGAGCGTATTCCTCTTATTTCCAGAGATTTGGGTATAGCGGATACCAGCATGGAAAAATTCAAGACAGAGAACAATATTGTTAATATTTCGACGCAGGGACAGACAATGATTCAGCAGTCTGCACAGGTAGATAATCAGTTGAAACAGTATAATATACAATTGAGTTTGGTGGACTATATGGGCAATTATATCAAGTCTGACACCAAATCTCTGCTGCCAAGCAATATTGGGCTGACAGACCAGTCTATTGCACAGAATGTTGCAGCCTATAACGGACTGGTGTTGGAAAGGAACAGCCTTTTGACAAGCTCGACCGAGCAAAACCCAATAGTAAAAAGTCTTGACGAAAAAATAGCCGCAGTCAATAAAAATCTGCGGACAAGTTTAAACAACTACAAGACAACCACACGGATAGCGTTGAACAATATCCAAAGACAGGCAGGGCAAATTGCGGGAACGATGTCGCAAGTGCCTGCGAAAGAAAAAGGTTTTCAGGATATTGTGCGCAAACAGCAGACCGTAGAAGCCCTGTATTTGCTTTTGCTGCAAAAACGCGAGGAAGCCGAGATTACCACTGCTTCTACGCCGAATATGGTGAAGATTGTGGACAACGCATATGCTTCCCCAAAACCGATTTCCCCGAAGAAAAACATTGTGCTTCTGGCGGCTTTTCTGCTGGGCTTGATTGTGCCGTTTGCCGTGATTTACATCAAGTTCCTTTTAGACGACAAAGTGCGTTCCTACGAGGAAGTTGAAAAAATGATTGCCAATATTCCTCAGATAGGTTATATTCCTAAATCCAAAGAGAACTTGATAGATGTAGATAAGGTAAATTCATCTTCTGCCGAAGCGTTCAGAATTTTGAGGACGAATATCAATTTCTTTCTGCCGGACAACAAAAACAAGCCAAAATGCGTTTTTGTTACTTCCACTATCAGCGGCGAAGGAAAAACTTACATAGCGACTAATTTAGCGTTCACTTTGGCGTTGGCGGGTAAAGATGTGCTGGTTTTAGAAGCCGACATCCGCAAACCGAAAGTCAGAGAATATTTAGGATTGGATGTAAATCCCCCCGGAATCACGGAATATTTGTCCGGAAATATAACGGACATTTCTAAATATCTCCTTCATATTCAGCATAAAAACGCTAAAAATCCTGCCAAAATAGATTTGTTAGCCTCAGGAACAAGAGCCCCGAATCCGGCAGAATTGTTTATGACAGGAAAATTTGAAGAAATTATAAGTTACGGACTTCAAAACTATGATTATGTGATAGTGGATACTGCTCCTGTCGGCGTGGTTACGGATACCCTGCTGATTAACAAAAATGCAGATTTACTGCTGTACGTGATAAGAGTTAATTATCTGCTTAAAAGCCTGTTAGACATACCAAAAAGACTGAAAGCAGAAGGTAGATTCGAGGAACATAAAACCGCTGTTTTGATTAACGATATTGATATTCACGGAACTTACGGATATAAAAGAAATTACGGTTACGGATATTACGGTTACGGAGATGACGAAAAGAAATCTTGGTTTAAGAAAATTTTTAAAAAAGTTAAAAAAGAAAATAGTTAAACCTTAAATTAAAAAACTGATTTATGTCAAAAAAAGTTGCATTAATTACAGGAATAACCGGACAGGATGGAGCATATCTGGCTGAACTTTTGCTGAGTAAAGGATATTTTGTTCACGGAATCAAAAGGCGCAGTTCGCTTTTCAACACAGATAGAATTGACCATCTGTACCAGGATCCACACGCAGAAAATGCCAGTTTCAGACTCCATTACGGCGATTTGGGCGACAGCACGAATCTCATCAGAATCATTAAGGAAACTCAGCCCGACGAAATTTATAATCTCGGAGCAATGAGCCATGTAAAAGTCAGTTTCGACACGCCTGAATACACAGCGAATGCAGACGGCATCGGAACTTTGCGCTTGCTGGAAGCCATTCGTCTGTTGGGTCTGACTGAAAAAACGAGAATTTATCAAGCCTCAACGTCAGAACTTTACGGTTTGGTGCAGGAAGTTCCCCAGTCGGAAAAAACGCCTTTTTACCCGCGTTCGCCATATGCCGTTGCAAAATTGTACGGCTATTGGATTACGATCAATTACCGTGAGGCTTACAACATGTTTGCCTGCAACGGAATTTTGTTCAACCACGAAAGTCCGCTTCGCGGCGAAACTTTCGTAACAAGGAAAATCACGCGCGGCGTGGCGCAAATTGCACTCGGTTTGCAGAACAAAATTTACATGGGAAATATCGATGCCAAACGGGATTGGGGACATGCCCGCGACTATGTGGAGGCAATGTGGCTGATTTTGCAGCAAGACAAACCCGAAGATTTCGTCATAGCAACAGGCGTTACGACAAAAGTCCGCGATTTTATCAAAATGGCGTTTGCCGAAGTCGGCGTGGAAATCGAATATAAAGGCGAAGGCGTTGATGAAAAGGCTTTCGTAAAATCAACCGATGGAAAATATTCGTTCAAAGCAGGACAAGAAGTTATGGCAATTGACCCTCGCTATTTCCGCCCAACGGAAGTAGATTTGCTCATCGGAAATCCGACGAAGTCAAAAGAAAAACTTGGCTGGGTGCCTAAATGCACTCTACCTCAGTTAGTTAAGGAGATGATGGAATCTGACTTGAAAATCTTCCAAAAAAACAAACTTTTGAAAGAAGCAGGTTTTGAGATTTTGAAACAGTACGAATAGTAATGTGCTAATTAGTAAATTTGAAAATAAGTTGATTCTCAATTAATTATTATTGTTTCACCGATGGACATCGTAAGATTTGAACAGGTAGAAGAAAAGATATTGACGCTTCGCAATCAGAAAGTTATCCTTGACAGCGACGTAGCGGAACTTTATGGCGTGGAAACCATGCGCGTCAACGAAGCAGTAAAAAATAACCTCGAAAAATTCCCCGAAGGTTATATTTTTGAACTTGACAAAAATGAGAAAAAGGAGGTTATCGAAATTTTCGATAACCCCAAAGTAAAATTCTCACCTGCATTACCCAAAGCATTTACAGAAAAGGGCTTGTACATGCTTGCCACGATTTTGAAAAGCGAACGCGCTACACAAACCACGCTCGCCATCGTAGAAACTTTTGCAAATATCCGCGAACTGACACGCACCGTTGCGGAACTTTCGGAAACGACCGAAAAGCCGAAACAAAAATCTCTGATGCAAAAAGGAGGCGAAATTTTGGCAGAAATCTTGGACGATGATTTTCAGGTTACGGACAAGGAAACTACGATGGAAATCAATTTTGCGATGGTAAAATTCAAACATACCGTGAAGCAGAAACGGAAAGATGAAAAATAACTTAAAGTAACCTGTACTGTTAAAAAAAAAATCAGTATTTTTGTAATACTTTGAGCATTAATTATAAAATGGATAAAAACGGGAAAATATACATCGCAGGACACAGAGGCATGGTCGGAAGTGCAATTTTACGGAACTTGCAAACAAAAGGATTTACGAATTTCGTGCTGAGAACTTCTTCGGAACTGGATTTGAGAAACCAACAAAAAGTTACGGAATTTTTTGCTTTGGAAAAGCCTGATTATGTGTTTCTTGCAGCGGCAAAAGTCGGCGGAATTTTAGCAAATAACACCTACCGCGCCGATTTTATCTACGAAAATTTGATGATTCAGAACAATATCATTCATCATTCGTATCTCAACGGCGTGAAAAAACTCTTGTTTTTGGGTTCGTCTTGCATCTACCCGAAACTTGCTCCTCAACCGTTGAAAGAAGACTATCTTTTGACGGGACTGCTCGAACCGACCAACGAACCTTACGCCCTTGCAAAAATTGCAGGGATAAAAATGTGCGATGCTTATCGGGCGCAGTACGGCTGCAATTTTATTTCCGTTATGCCTACAAATTTGTACGGACAGAACGATAACTACGATTTAAAAAATTCGCATGTTTTGCCTGCAATGATTCGAAAGTTTCATGAAGCGAAAATCAACAAAGAACCGACGGTAACGCTCTGGGGAACAGGCTCTCCGATGAGGGAATTTCTTCATGCAGACGATATGGCAGATGCTTGCGTTTATCTGATGGAAAATTACAGCGAAGAAGGCTTGGTAAATATAGGCACGGGTAAGGATATGACAATTAGAGAGTTGGCGGAGATGGTTAAGGGAATTTCCGGTTTCAACGGCGAAATTATTTGGGACAGCACAAAACCCGACGGCACACCGCGCAAACTTTTAGATGTTTCTAAACTGCACGCACTCGGCTGGACGGCAAAAATACCTCTGAAAGAAGGGATTGAGAAAGTATATAAAGAGAAATTTAATTGATGGAAAATAAA
>JAITOO010000198.1 GCA_031289875.1 Flavobacteriaceae bacterium | reverse complement strand
GGACAAAAAAACCTCCATCCTCTCAATAAAATAACAAAAAATCAGTTAAGTATATTAGAACAAAGTTTTGCTTGCTTTCGTAGAATTTATTTAAGCAGGTTTAAAAATTCATTATCTTTGCAAAAATATGGTCCTTTTAAAAATGAAAAAATTATATAGTATCATCATTCTTTTGACTTTCTGCATTTTAGGAAATTCGCAAATTATCCGAATCAACAATTCTGCTGATATTCCGTCTTCCTACAACATACAACAACTCATAACGACGGTTTTTGGCGACGGTTTCGGAACTATCAGCAATTTTTCGTCCACTGCCGAATCAGGTTCATGGACGGCGCAGACCAAACCTTACGGATATTTCAACCAAAACGGCTCGACGTTTCCTTTCCAAAACGGTGTGGTCATCACTTCAGGAAAGGCTTACGATGGTGGAAATACGACGAAAACACTGCCCGCAAACAGAGCCGATACAAATCTGGGCATTGCGGGAGATGTCCATCTCACCGCCATCATCGCAAATTCAGGGGCAAATGCCGAGGAAAGCCAGACCCATGATGCTTTTTCTTTTGAATTTGATTTTAAACCAATGACCCAGTCCATAAAATTTGATTACATATTTGCTTCTTCCGAGTATGATAGAAGCGAGTTTAATTGCAGCCACTATGATGGAATCGCTATTTTGGTAAAAAAAGCAGGAGACCCCGACGCTAATTATGTGAACTATGCCGTTGCCAATATCGGCGGAACAAACTACCTCGTCAATGCCGCCAACATTTCTCCAATGATTTCAAACGGTTCGGTAAATTGCGGAAAAGATTTATCAAATCAATATTTTGCAGGATATTATTGGGGAAGCGGAGCTTTGCCTCAGGAAACCAATTATATGGGACGAACCAAACCCTTGACGGTTAATATTTCCGTAACGGCGGGACAGACTTACCACATCAAATTTGTGGTAGCAGACAACAATTCTGCCTCGCCCACAAAAGATTACGATTCCGCCCTGTTTCTCAAAGGCGCAGATTTGGTGGTGAACATCGTCGGCGCAGGCGGAACGCAAAACGGCGCTGAATACGATGTCTGTGGTAACAATTTCACGCTGACTGCTGTTTCCAATGCTTCCGACCCGTCGTCGGCAACGTATCAATGGTCGAAAGACGGAACTGTTTTGAGCGGTGAAACCGGAGCAACCTTAAACGGAACTTATGGCGCCGGTGTTTACAGCGTTACCGTCAGCACCATTGAAAATTCTGCGACAAACACGATTACGGTCGTCAATAAATCTATTACGCTTAACAGCTTGATTACAACTCTTTACGACTGCCCGACGAGCGGGAATCAAGGAACTTTTGATTTGACTTCATTGAAAAGCCAGCTTTCTCCCGACAACACTTTGATATACAGTTTCTTCACAGATTCGGGTTTGACACAGGCAATTAGTAATCCGCAAAACTATATTTCCGAAGAAAAAACAATTTATGTAAAAGCCCAAAATTCAACGGGTTGTACTGCTTCACAAGCGATTGCTCTGAAAATTATCAATATTCCCGACCCGATAATTCAGCAGACAACTCTTTCCTGCCAGACAGTTTTGAGCAGTTCTGTAAGCTATCCTGCAGGCGTACAATTCGTTTGGCTGAAAAACGGCAGTTCCTATACTTCGGTTTCTTCTGTTTTAAATCCTTTAACGATAACAGAAACAGGGAATTACTCGTTGCAAGTCAGTCTCGAAGGATGTTCCAAAACTTCCAATGTTATCAATGCTTCAGCAAGCACTGCTCCAATTGTCAATTTGAACTTTAACGGAACAGCAGTAACCGCTTCTGCCGCAGAATTTGGCGTTTGCTCTTCGGATTTCAAAATCACTTCGACTGTAACCAACGCCACAGGCTCGGTTTCTTATCAATGGTCGAAAGACGGAACTGTTTTGAGCGGCGAAACTAACTCTGAAATTTCGGGAATAAACTATGGCGCAGGAACTTACACTTTGTCCGTAACCGATTCCCTAACAGATTGTACGGGAACTTCCCTATCCGTAAAAGTAATCGATAAATCGTTTACGCTCAATACGGTAATCGAATTTTACGGCTGCCGAAACGGAGATGCCAATCAAGGAACTTTCGATTTAACAAAATTGGAAAACTTGCTTTCTTCTAATAACACATTGATTTACAGTTATTTTTCTGATGAAAATCTCATTCATCTCATCACGATTTCCGACAAGACTCAATATCAATCTTCGGAAATAGCGATTTGGGTGCAGGCAGTGAACGGAACTTGTTCGGCTTCTCAAAAAATCAATCTGAAATTCACAAATATTCCGAATCCTGTTATTAATCAAACCGTAACTTCTTGTACTACGATACTTTATAGCAACACGAGCTATTCTTCAGGTGAGCAATTCGTCTGGCTGAAAGACGGAAGTCCCTATACTTCGGTTTCTTCTGTTTTAAATCCTTTAACGATAACAGAAACAGGAAATTACTCTTTGCAAGTCAGCCTCGAAGGCTGTTCCAAAACTTCTGCGGCAATTCCTGTCATTCCTGTAAAACCTATTGAAGTACAGCTATCTAACCTCGAAATTTGCGAAGGTCAGCCTTTTCAATGGGTAGCTGTCCCGACAAGCCCCAATTTTTTGTATGAATGGACAGATGCCGGCGGCACGGTTTTGGGAAACGACGACAATCTCCACATAACAGGTTATACGGCAGGAACATACAGTATAACTTTGACGATAAACGACCCAACAACAGGCTGTCAAGGCAACGCAACGGCTCAGGTGATTATCAATCCGCTTCCTGTGGTAAATAACGTCAATTATACTGCTTGCGACTATAACAACGACGGCTCTGTCATTTTCAATCCCGACAATTTCAGCAGTCAGATTGTTTCCAATCCGAACAATTATACAATTCAATATGTTGATTCCGGAGGAAATACGCTGTCTAAAGGACAAAATATTTCTCAAAATCAAATAATTACAGCAAAAGTAACTTCTGCCAAAAGTTGTGAAAGCGAAGCGGAAATTCAGTTCAACCTCAACTCTTCGATACCTGTTTACACTGCTCCCGATTTGCAGATGTGCGACAACGGCGACGGAACGGCGGATTTCAATCTCTCTTCGATTGACATTAACAGCCTCGTTGCAGGCACGGTTTCCGTGAAATTTTACGCTTCTCTGAACAACGCTGAAAATGGCGCTCAGGAACTTCCAAACAATTACACTTCGGGCAACGCAGAGATTTACGCTGTTGCCAAAACGGCAGACGGAGACTGCGGCGCGGTGGTGAAAATTAATCTGAAAGTGCTGGCAAATCCTGTGCTGGGCGGACTTCTCGACGTGATTGAATTTTGCCCTGACGGAAGCGTAAATTTGGAAGTTCCCGCAGGGTTCTCAGACTACAAATGGAGTACGGGCGCACAGGACGACGGCAAAACGCAGATTACCGTAACCGAGCCGGGTAGTTATACTGTAACGGTTTACAACGCTTCGGGCTGCCAACTTTCGCATACTTTCACGGTGAAATATTACGACTTGCCAATGATTATTGATGTTCAAACGGACGACAAAAACGGTAAAGCAACCGTAATCGTTGCTCCGTCAGGAACTTATAAATATTCCCTTGACCAAATAAATTGGCAGGTTTCCAACGTTTTCACGGGTTTGAAATACGGCGTGTATAGCGTTTGGCTTCGTGCGGGCGGGCAAGGCTGCGTGGTGGGTCCGTATTCTTTTGCGATGCTGGGAATTCCAAATGTTATTACGCCGAATGGCGACGGCATCAATGACGTGTGGACAATCAAAGGGCTGGAAGCCTATTCCGGCACGCAGGTACGCATTTTTGACCGCTATGGGCGGACGGTTTTTGAGGGGCAGTCCAAAGCGGGCGAGATTTTTTCATGGGACGGAACATTCAAGGGAAGTCCACTAACGACCACTACTTACTGGTATATTCTTGTCTTGCCTAACGGAAAGAAAATCACGGGGTATGTGGTGGTGAAAAAATAGAAATCAAGATTAAAAAACAGGCGGAGTTTTTGCTCCGTCTGAATTTAATAATTAAGCCTCTTTTTCTCCTATTTTGCTGATGTCCAACTGGTTTTGGAGGTCGTTCTCAAAGTCTTTGATTTTTATTACACGAGTGTGAGACCATTTGTCATGCCAGTTGATTTCTCCAAAGAAAGAAAGAGGTTCAAAAGGGACGAAACGGGTGAGGGTTCTTATCAAGAACTGATTTGCCGTTGGTATTTCTCCTTCTTCGGTTACGACTTTTGTTCCTGTTATCAGTTTTCCGACGGTTTTTCCTTTTGTAACAGATTCTACAACAAAATAATACAGGAACAGGAGGATTATCACTGTAATATTCCAAAACAAATCTGAATTAGTCGGCATGACTTCCGTATGTAAGAATACAGCTACTATGTCCTTAAAAAAATCTACGGTAGCTATAAAAATAATCAAGTCAAAGAAATAATTGACAAATCTTTGTCTTTTGTTTGCTTGATTAAACTCAACGATACTGTTCATTTCCATAGTAATAAAATTTCTAAATTGTTTTAGCCAAATTTATGTAATATTTTAAGATTTTCAGCAGAAGCGCAAAAATATTAAAAAAAACTGCCGAAAAAGTTTTCTTTCTTCCGGCAGTTTAAAAAAAATTATTCAAGTTTCCTTTCTATGATTTCTTACATCATTCCGGGCATTCCGCCGCCCATTGGAGGCATGGCAGGTTCGTCCTTTTTGATTTCCGTAATCACGCATTCGGTGGTCAGCAGCATTCCTGCAACGGAAGCGGCATTTTCCAGCGCTACGCGCGTTACTTTGGTAGGGTCGATGATTCCTGACGCAAACATATTTTCGTATTGTTCCGTCTTGGCATTGTAACCGAAATCGTCTTTTCCTTCCTTGATTTTGTTTACTACCACAGAGCCTTCTCCGCCTGCATTTGCAACAATTTGGCGCAGAGGTTCTTCGATGGCTTTTTTCACGATTTTGATGCCGGTTTCTTCGTCCTGATTTTCTCCTTTCAGCGAGTTTATACCGTCAATAGTGCGAATGAAAGCTACGCCTCCGCCCGCAACAATTCCTTCTTCAACGGCTGCGCGCGTAGCGTGAAGGGCATCATCAACGCGGTCTTTCTTTTCTTTCATTTCCACTTCGGAAACTGCGCCAACATACAGCACGGCAACTCCGCCTGCCAATTTGGCTAATCTTTCTTGAAGTTTTTCTTTGTCATAGTCGGAAGTGGTATTTTCTATTTGAGCTTTGATTTGAGAAACTCTTTGTTTGATGTTTTCATCGCTGCCTGCACCGTTTACAATTGTGGTGTTGTCTTTGTCGATAGTAACTTTTTCAGCCGTTCCGAGCATATCCAGCGTTGCGCCTTCCAAAGTCAGACCTGCTTCTTCGGAGATGACCGTTCCGCCTGTCAGGATTGCGATGTCTTCCAGCATGGATTTTCTTCTGTCGCCGAAGCCGGGAGCTTTCACTGCCGCAATTTTCAACGAGCCTCTTAATTTGTTTACTACCAAAGTAGCTAAGGCTTCGCCATCGACTTCTTCGGAGATGATTAAGAGTGATTTTCCGTGTTGTGCTACGGGTTCAAGTATAGGAAGCAAATCTTTCATACTTGATATTTTTTTGTCGTACAGCAAGATATATGGGTTGTCCAATTCGGCAATCATCTTCTCTGCGTTGGTTACGAAGTACGCAGACTGGTAGCCTCTGTCGAACTGCATTCCTTCTACGACATCAACGTAAGTGTCCGTGCCTTTGGCTTCTTCAACAGTGATAACTCCTTCTTTGCCTACTTTTCCGAAGGCTTCTGCGATGAGCGAGCCGATAGTTTCGTCGTTGTTGGCAGAGATGGAAGCTACTTGTTTGATTTTTTCGGAATCAGAGCCTACGACCTGCGATTGTTTTTTCAGTTCAGAAATCACGACGGCAACCGCTTTGTCAATTCCTCTTTTCAAGTCCATTGGATTTGCGCCTGAGGCAACGTTTTTCAGTCCTTCGCGGACAATAGCCTGCGCCAAAACGGTAGCGGTGGTTGTTCCGTCTCCTGCTACGTCGCTGGTTTTGGAAGCAACTTCTTTCACCATTTGTGCACCCAAGTTTTCTACGGCATCTTCGAGTTCTACTTCCTTAGCTACGGTTACACCGTCTTTGGTTACATGCGGCGCGCCGAAAGGTTTTTGAATTACGACGTTGCGTCCTTTAGGACCCAAAGTTACTTTTACTGCGTTTGCGAGGGCATCTACGCCTCTTTTGAGAGCATCTCTTGATTCTATGTTAAACTTAATGTCTTTTGCCATTGTTTTTTGTTTTTAGATTTTTTCTTTTAATGGATTAAATAATTGCTAAAATATCGGATTCTCTCATGATTAGGTAATCGATTCCGGTTAATTTCAGTTCTGTGCCCGAATATTTTCCGTAAAGTACTTTGTCTCCGACTTTTACAGTCATTGGTTCGTCTTTTTTTCCGTTTCCTACGGCGACTACGACACCTTCGTGAGGTTTTTCTTTTACGCTGTCAGGAATGATAATTCCTGATGCGGTTTTGGTTTCAGCGGCTGAGGGTTCTATTACCACTCTGTCAGCCAATGGTTTAATTGAAAGTTCTGACATTTCTATACGTTTTTTTATTTTTTATTATTGATTAAAATTTCTGTTCTTCAGATTTTCTAAAACTATGCCAAAAGGACATAACTGACAAAATTGCAGAAAACATGAATTAAATTGACATATTTAAAGACAACACAAAAAGGTTTATTCGTAATAAAAAAAATGGTTTTTTTCTTTGTATTCCATGCTTTTCATGCTGAATATCAGTATGAAGAAATAGCTTCCCAAAAGGAGTAGAGAAAAGGCTGCCAAATATATTCGGGTATTGTTATCCATATGAGATGAAATCATGACTCCGAGGGATAAAATCAGTTCTAAAACGCTTAAAATCAAAAGAAAAGACCAAGATTTCACTTTTAAATTTTTGATAGCGGTAGTATAACCGATCATTCCCGTTCCTTTGACAGACAACCATAAACCCGCAAAAAACAGCAACATATCTTGCTGAATATCAGCATGAAGCATATGAAGAGCCAGTGTCCCCACGAACCAGTCTAAAATTCCTCCGCCAAGAAACCATTTCCAAATGATGTAATGCGTATTTTTCCATGCAAAAATAATTTGACACAGACTTGACAAGAAGAAAAAAACAAATATAGGTGCAGAAACTTTTGAAAAATTTGCAGTTATTAAAATTGCGCCGATAAAATGAAATATGCTGAAAATAGGTATAACCCACCATGCCTTAACAAAGCATGCTCTTGTTTGAGCTGACAAATACATAATGTTTAATTTTTTAGTGTTATCTATTATTAAATCAAAAATAATGCCATAATAAAAAATATTTAATCTGAAATCACGTCTTCCGTTTGTGCTATAACTGAGACTTTTCGCTCTCTGACGGGAATTTTAATTTGGCATTGCTTAGTGTAGCCGTCTATGATGAATTATTGTTGAGGCAGTAAAAAGCAACAAAAAGCGTCTGAAAAAGAAATTCAATTTGCAAATAGACGACAGCTGAAGAATTTATACACGCTTTGTTAAATTAATATCGTATATCATTAAAAACCACAGCGTTATTAAAGTATTGTCAGGAGTCATTGGCTGGTCAGCCTTGTCAATTCTGCAAAATCTTCTACTGAAAGTTGTTCTGCACGCAGGGACAGCAATTCGCACGTC
>JAITOO010000164.1 GCA_031289875.1 Flavobacteriaceae bacterium | reverse complement strand
AAATATTCTTCTGAATAAATGTCGTTCCGTGAAAGTTTATTTCCCCAAACCAAAGTATCAGGCAGTGCGCCTAAGTATATCTGTTGATAAATAGGCTCTTGCGGAGGGAAGACGTATTTTATCCACGTAACGTACTCTCGGTATTCGTAGTTGGTTACTTCTGCCTCTCCGATGTCAAATGACCGCACCTGCATACGTTTGGGCGAGTTGTTCCAATCGTGCATTACATCGTCTTTTACAGCGCCCATGGTAAATGTTCCACCTTCGACGAACACCATGTTGCCCCAAGTTTTTTCTTTTGAAGTTTTGCCTGTAAAAAACCAGCCGCCTTTTTGGTTGGGTTTCCAACCGGTAGTGCTGGTGAATTTTTTAGTTCCTCCTCCGGATTTAACACCTCCGTTTCCACAACTTGTAAAAACCACAAATGAAGAAATTAAAGTAAGCAATAAAATAAGTTTTTCTATTTTCATTATACCTGCTTTTTCAAAAATTATTTTTATAATATGCAAAGATAAACATTAATTGTATTTATCAAAAATAGTTTTTTTTAATGTTCTAACGGAGCCGTTGGGAGAATTATTGTGTCTTGATGAAATATTTTTTTTATTTTTTCGTTATTTTTGCTACATGAAATTACTAACGTTTATTTTTGTTCTCGCAAGCGTACAGTTTTTCGCACAAACGGTTGCCATTAATTGGGAAGAGCCTAAAGTCCTGTTTCCCCAACAGGAAAATGCAGGAAAATATCCATATTTTTCCAACGGAAATTATGCCTTGCAGGAGGGCGTTCCCACGTTCAGCTATTCGGAAAATACTGATTTTTCAGGAAAAATTAATTTGACCCATTTGCAATGGCAGGCGGTTTCCATCTCTCAACTCGGAGCAATTCGGCAAGAAGACATTCCTTTGGAAGATAGCTATTTTGCTTCGGTCAATTCGGCAAGAGGACAAAAAAAATTGTCTGTCGTCATTAAAACCTTTAAAAAGGTAGGAAATACTTATTATCAATTGAATGGTTTTACCATTGAAAAAGTGTCGGGGACGAACTTGCAGGCGTATTCCAAGACCTATAAAACAACGGCTTTCACTTCCGAAAATGTCTTGTCTCAGGGAACTTGGTACAAAATAAAAGTTAGTCAGACAGGCGTTTACAAGATGGATAAGAATTTTTTACAAAAATTAGGAATCAACACCAACGGATTGAATCCCAAAAATATACGAATTTACGGCAACGGCGGCGGAATGCTTCCCGAACCGACTTCCGATTTTCGTTACGGAAACTTGCAGGAAAATGCCATTCAGGTAATAGGAGAGGAAGACGGCGTTTTCAACGATGGCGATTATGTCTTGTTTTACGCTCAGGGATCAGATTTTTGGGACAGACGGAACGCAGGCGCAATCAAAAATATCATCCGCCACAAAAAAAATATTTACGAAGATTACGCCTATTATTTTCTCACGGTGGATAAAGGCGAGGGAAAGCGCACAATTTCAACAACTTATGCAGAGCCTGACGCAAAAAAATATACAGAATACGATGATTTTCAATTCTTTGAAGAAGACAAAAACAACCTCAACCAGCAAGGACGGTTATGGGTCGGTGACAATATGGGATTGAAAAACACGCAGGAAATCAGCTTTCCCGTTCATGATTTGGTAAACGGAAGTACGGTTACCTGGCAGTTTTATTGGGTAGCTAATTATGCGCTGAATGGCAAAGTCAATATTTCTTACAATGCTGCGAATATTAATGCCACTAATTTAACTTCAAGTAATTTCTTCGTTTTGGGCAATGCTTCGGGGACAATTTCCGCTTCGGAAGGGAAACTGGATTTTTCCGTGAATTTTGATAATTCCGCAAATCCTGTCGGAGAACTATATCCCGATTATTTTGAGGTTTTGTACAAGCAGAAACTTTCTTTCAACGGAAAGCAGATGAATTTCCGAACTTTTGACACCGTCGAAGACGGGAAAATTTACGGTTTTGATTTCTCAGGAACTGCGCCTGAGCAGGTTTGGGACGTTTCCGACCCGACCGGCGCTCGAAGTCTGGAAAAAAAATCAACCGCAAACAGTTATTCTTACCAATTTTCCTCTTCGGATTTTAAAAATGAGTTGGTAGCTTTCAACGCCGCTTCGGCTTATGTTCCCGAAACGGTCGGAAGAATTAGCAATCAAAGTCTGCATTCTCTCTCAAATGTTGATTATGTGATTGTTACCGTTCCCGAATTTCTTTCGGAAGCCAACAGATTGAAACAGTATCATCAGTCAGTCAATAACTTGAATGTAGAAGTTGTAACCACCGCTCAGATTTACAATGAATTTAGTTCAGGAAGTCAGGATTTGGTCGGTATTCGCGATTTTTTCCGTTATCTCTATCAAAAAGACGGTAAATTGAAATACGCATTACTTTTAGGCTCAGGGAGTTATGATTTTAAAAATAAACTCAAACAAGGGTACAATTTAATTCCGTCTTACCAAAGCTATAACGGCGCAGGCTATGGTTCGTCCTTTGTTTCAGACGATTTTCTTGCCATGCTCGACGAGGACGAGGCGAAGACCGACGGCTTTTACGACGCAGATTTGACTTCCTCGCAGTTGGACATTGCGGTTGGACGGATGATTGCTAAAAATATTTCCGAAGCGCGCTTGTGCGTGGACAAGTCCGTGAAATACGACAATGGCACGAGTTCGCAGGGAACGCCTTTCGGAGATTGGAGGCTCAAAGCCGCACTGGTAGTGGATTACGACGTAGGACCGCCGGTTTTTCATGAGGAAATGGACGCAACCATCGGAGCGTTTTTTCAGAACAGTCTGCCGCAATTCGCTTTGAGAAAACTGTACATTGATGCTTTCAAGGCAGATTACACTTCAGGCGGGGTGCGCTATCCGCAGGTCAATGAAGCAATTCGCAATGCGGTGGATAATGGAGCGTTGGTTATTAACTATTTAGGGCACGGCGGTCCAACCAGTTTTTCACAGTCGAGGGTTTTCACTGCCGACGACATCAAAAACATGAGCAACCTGAATCGGGATTATACGCGCCTGCCTCTGTTCATAACAGTTTCCTGCGATATTTCCATTTGGGACAACCCGATTTTAAATTCGCTCGGCGACCAACTCTATTTGAAAGATGCAGGCGGCGCAGGCGCAATGATTACCACCACGCGGGAAATCGGGATATTTTTTGCTCTGAAGATGAATCCCATCATTATTGAAAACCTGTTTGTCTTGTCGGGAAACAAATATCAGCCGATGGGCGAGGCGTTGAGGCAGTCGAAACTTCAATATGTTTCTCCCGACAATCGAAAAGTTTCTTTGCTCGGCGACCCCGCACAATCGCTGTCCCACCCGCCGAGAAACATCGTCTTGACGAAAATCAACGGCATTGATGCGGCGTCTTTTGATGGAACATTCCGTGCGTTGGATTTTGTAACGCTCGAAGGAAACGTGCTGAACGTTTCCAACGCGGTGGATAATACTTTTAATGGAACGGTGCAGGCGACGCTTTACGACAAGCCTGTGCAGAAAACTACGCTGAACAACCCCGGATATCTTCCATATATGGATTACACGGAGCAGGTGAACGCTGTTTACAAAGGCAGCGCAACGGTGAAAAATGGAAATTTCAAAATTGAGTTTTATGTTCCGAAAGATATTAATTATCAAGTCGGCGACGGAAAATTGGTTTTGTA
>JAITOO010000036.1 GCA_031289875.1 Flavobacteriaceae bacterium | reverse complement strand
AAATATTGTTTAATTATTTGATTATTAATGAGATAAAATTCATTCAACCCGAAATGGGAGAAGGATTTTAAATGTTAAAATTAAGAGCAAAATATCATCGAATTAAATCAATTGGAATGAACCCATCTGTCAAATTTTTTTCATCAATCCTTGTATCTCCGGTGGCATACCTTCGGCATGCCGATAGTGATACGGTTAAAAAAATTGTCTGAACCACGATTTTCACAGGATTTTTAAGATTGCCAAGATTTTAATAATCAAGGAAATCAAATTAATCTTACTAAAATCATGGTTCAGACAATGCGGGCAACCGCAAGGACTGCCGAGCCGACGTGGTACCTATCATTCTACCGAGCGATAATCCCTAACGGTTTTTTTTCATCTGTTATAACTTGTTTATTTTTCATCCCTCTGTATCAGTCTGATGAAATCAGCAGCAGCAAAAAGAAAATCCGTTTTTTCATTTCTGTAGTTTTTTTTCGCTAATATTGCATCAATTTTTCATGGCAAACCGTATTTTTGGCGAACGATTAAAAAAAATCGGCAAGATTAACAGATTTGTACACAAAATTTTCAAAAAACAAAAACAGTATCTTTGGCGAAAATATTTTATGCTTGGATTTTTTATCACACTCTATACAGGACTTTCCCACGCTTTTGAAGCCGACCACCTGCTGGCGGTCAGTAATTTGGTAACAAACAGAAACAAACCGATTCATGCCGTGAAAGACGGCGTTTTCTGGGGAATAGGGCATACGTCAACTATTTTTTTTGTAGCAGTTTTGATGATTATCCTCAAATACAACATCACCGCAAGGGTTTTCAGTTATTTTGAAGCCGCCGTCGGGCTGATGCTTATTTTGCTGGGAATCTGGCGCTTAATAAAACTCAACTCGGACAAAAAACACCAAAAAGAAATTATTGCCGACAGCGGAGCGCATTTCCATCACCATAAAGCGGCGCTGGGCGTAGGCATGGTTCACGGTTTGGCGGGCAGCGGTGCGCTGGTAGTCGGCGTTTTGATGCAGATGAGAAATTGGCAGGAAGGTTTTTGGTATATTTTGATTTTCGGAATAGGATCTATCGTTGGAATGTTTTTGGCGGCAGGGCTGTTCAGCATTCCGTTCAGCAAAAGCCTTATGAAATCAGAGAAACTGCAAATTATTTTAATTTTAGTGTCCTCGCTGCTTTGCATTTTCTATGGCAGTCATGTGATATGGGAAAATTTGAGCGGAATGTAGATTTTACACTTTTCCTCGCAAAAACTTGCCCGTATAAGATTTTTTGCACTTTACTATTTCTTCGGGCGTGCCTGTGAAAACAATTTCACCGCCTTTTGCTCCCGCTTCGAGACCGATGTCGATAATATGGTCGGCGCATTTGATGATGTCCGGATGATGTTCAATAACCATTACGCTATGTCCTCTCTCAATCAGAGCGTTAAACGATTTCAGCAGTTTGTTGATGTCGTCAAAATGAAGCCCCGTACTGGGTTCGTCAAAGATGAACAAAGTTTTTTCCGATGTTGCGCCTTTGATTAAGAAAGACGCCAGTTTAATGCGCTGCGCCTCGCCTCCCGAAAGGGTCGAAGAGGACTGACCGAGTTGGAGATAGCCTAAACCCACGTCCTGCAAGGGCTGCAATTTTGTTACGATTTTTTCCTGTTGGTGTTCTGTGAAAAATTCAACTGCCTCGTCGATAGTCATTTCCAGCACATCGGCGATATTTTTTTCGTTATATTCCACTTCCAGAATTTCCTGTTTGAAACGCTTGCCGTGGCAACTTTCGCATTCGAGTTCAATGTCTGCCATAAACTGCATTTCCACCGTGGTATGTCCTTCGCCCTGACAGGTTTCGCAACGTCCGCCCTCGACGTTGAAAGAGAAATGTTTAGGCTTGAAATCGTTGATTTTGCTCAACTTTTGTTTGGAAAACAAATCGCGAATATCGTCAAAAGCCTTGACGTAAGTTACGGGGTTAGAACGAGATGATTTCCCAATAGGATTTTGGTCAATCAGTTCTAAATGTTCAATTTCTTTTAAATCTCCTTTCAATTCCGAAAAACTTCCGGGTTTATCTCCGCTCAGCCCCAATTTCCGTTGAAGCGCAGGCGTGAGAATGTCCTTCATCAAAGTGCTTTTGCCTGAGCCGCTTACGCCTGTAATCACCGTGAGACAGTGCAGAGGAAGTTTCACGTCAATGCCTTTCAGATTGTTCTGCCGCGCACCTGTAATTTCAATGTATTTATTTGATTTTCTGCGGGTTTTAGGAACTTCGATTTTTTTTCTTCCATTGAGATAATCAGCGGTCAGCGTGTCGGCTTTTATCATTTTATCGTAAGTTCCCGAAAAGACTACTTCGCCGCCCAAAGTTCCCGCATGGGGACCTATATCTATCAGGTAATCTGCCGACTGCATGATTTCTTCGTCGTGTTCCACGACAACGACGGTATTGCCCAAATCGCGGAGTTTTTTCAAAACAGAAATCAGGCGTTTTGTGTCTCGGCTGTGAAGCCCGATGCTCGGCTCGTCCAAAATGTAAATTGAGCCGACGAGACTGCTCCCAAGAGAAGTTGCCAGATTGATACGCTGCGATTCTCCGCCCGAAAGCGTATTGGAAGCGCGGTTGAGCGTTAAATATCCCAAACCGACATCTAACAGAAATTCGATTCTGCTGTTGATTTCGACCCGCAGCCGTCGGGCTATTTTCTCTTGATATTCAGTGAGTTTCAAATTTTGAATGAGAGGATACAATTCGTCCAAAGGCAAATTTACCCAGTCGTTAATAGAATATTCGTTGATTTTCACATAGTGGGTTTCCTTGCGGAGGCGTTTTCCTTTGCATTCAGGGCAGGTTGTTTTTCCTCGATAGCGGGAAAGTATTACGCGATATTGAATTTTGTAAGTGTTTCCTTCCAGCATTTTAAAAAAATTATTTAGACAGGGAAAATGTCGTTCTCCCGTTCCTTTCCATAAGATTTCTTTCTGATTTTCAGTGAGTTCAAAATACGGTTTGTGAATAGGAAAGTTGAGTTTGGCAGTTTTGTGAATGAAATCGTCTTTCCACTCGCTCATTTTTTCACCCTTCCAAGCGGTAACAGCCTCTTCATAAATGGAAAGATGTTTGTTCGGAACGACCAAATCTTCGTCGATGCCCAAAATTTTGCCGTAGCCCTCGCAAGTAGGGCAAGCTCCATAGGGATTGTTGAAACTGAAAAAGTGAATGTTGGGTTCTAAAAACCGGATTCCGTCCGCCTCAAAAGCATTGGAAAAGTGTCTGACTTCCCCTGTTTCCGTATTTTTGACGAGACAGTTTCCTTTGCCTTCATAGAAAGCGATTTGAACGCTGTCTGCAAGACGCTGTAAAAATTCTTCGCCATGTTCGACAACAAAGCGTTCCACGACCAGATTAATATTCGTGTTTTTGTCAGGAGTGAAGCCGAAACTCTCCAAATCGTCGATGCTGACGATATTTTCGCCAATCTCCAGACGAACGTATCCTTGCTCTTTCAAAAGATTGAGCCAATGGTTGAAATTTTTGCCCGTCGAATCCAACGGAGCTTCCAGCAGATATTTTTCACCGGCGGAAAGAGAATTAACATAATCGATAACATCTGTAACTTCGTCTTTTTTAACCTCTTCGCCCGAAATAGGCGAGTAGGTTTTCCCGACCCGAGAAAACAGCAGGCGAAGATAATCGTAAATTTCCGTCGTCGTGCCGACCGTCGAACGAGGATTGCCTGAAATGACTTTCTGCTGAATAGCAATTGCGGGTGCAAGTCCCTTAATATCATCGACTTGCGGTTTTTCTAATTTTCCGAGAAACTGTCGTGCATAGGAACTCAGGCTTTCCACATAGCGGCGCTGTCCCTCAGCGTACAGCGTATCGAACGCCAGCGTGGATTTTCCGCTTCCCGAAACGCCCGTAACGACCGTCAATTTATTTTGCGGAATAGAAACGTTGATATTTTTTAGATTATGCAGATGGGCATTTTTAATAAAAACGACATTTTTAATTTCTTGATTATCTATATTTTGGACTTGTGTTTTCATTGAAAAAAAGTAAATCACAAAATTACGGAATTTCGGGGAATTAATGACTATCCGTTTAGCTGTCCAATTTAGTATCAATCATCTAAAATAAAAAGAAAAGGCGGTGAACATTACCGTCTTTTTCCGTATTTTTGCAAACATATTTCAGAAAAATTTGAGCAGAAAAAAAAATATTGAAATCCAAAATCTCGCTTTGACTTCGGCGGGAGCAAAAGGTTTTTCTTTTGGCAAGACTGAGGAGGGCAAGACGGTCATGGTGCAGAACGCCGTTCCGGGCGATGTTGTAAACGTGCAAGTAATCAAGTCTAAAAAAAATTATTACGAAGCACAAGTGATTGATTTTGTGAAATATTCTTCCGACCGCGTGGAGCCGAAATGCCGTCATTTCGGATTGTGCGGCGGCTGTAAATGGCAAAATCTTGCTTATGAAAAACAGTTGGAATACAAATCGCAGGAAGTTTTCAACAACATTAAAAAAATCGGGAAGATAGAACCCTTTGAGTATCTGCCGATTGTTCCATCTGACGAGACCTACGGCTATCGCAATAAAATGGAATATTCCTTTTCCGCTTCGCGCTGGCTGACTGCGGAGGAAATTTGCTCGCAGAATGAAATTCGAGACAGAAATGCGCTTGGCTTCCACATTCCTCGACAGTGGAGCAAAGTTTTGGACATTTCGGAGTGCTTTCTGCAAGTTGAGCCGTCCAACAAAATCAGAAATTCCATCAAAAAATTTGCGGAAAAGAACAGCATGGATTTTTACGATTTTCAGAACCGAAAAGGCTTTTTGAGAACTTTGATGATTCGCTCCAATTCCAAAAATGAATTTATGGTTTTGGTGCAGTTTTTCGAAGAGGACAAAGAAAAGCAGGAAATGCTGCTTTCCTTTATTCAAACGGAGTTTCCGCAGGTCAAGACCCTCTTGTACGCTGTCAATCCGAAGGGCAATGATACGCTGTACGATTTGGATATTCAAACATTCAACGGAGATGGATTTTTGATGGAACAGATTGAAAATATGCAATTTAAGATTGGAGCGAGATCGTTTTTTCAAACCAATTATCATCAGGCGGTCAAATTGTACGAAATTGCAAGGAATTTTGCAGGTTTGTCAGGCTCAGAGACCGTTTACGACCTCTACACGGGTACGGGAACGATTGCGCAGTTTGTTGCCGCAAAAGCAAAAAAAGTCGTTGGCATAGAGTCCGTTTCCGAAGCTATTGAATCGGCAAAAGAAAATGCAAAACTCAATAACATAACGAATTGCACGTTTTTTTGCGGAGATATGAAGGACATTTTCACACAGGAATTTATCAGCGAAAACGGAAGACCCGATGTCATCATCACCGACCCGCCCCGCGATGGAATGCACAAAAAAGTCGTAGAAACAATTTTGGACATTTCGCCCGAAAAAATTGTGTACATCAGCTGCAATTCCGCTACGCAGGCACGAGATTTGGAGATGATGAAAGACCGCTACGAAACGGTTAAAATTCAGGCAGTTGATATGTTTCCGCAAACCCATCATGTGGAAAGTGTTGCTCTGTTAAGATTAATAAAATGAACGAGATATGTTAAAAAAAATAATTGTATCAATTGTAATTTCAGCATCGTTTTTGACGCTTGTCCACTGCGTGGATGACGATGTCTGCATCACTCCGACTACGCCGAGATTGTCTTTCAGGCTTGTGCAACCAAGTTCGGATACTGTAACTGCTTATGTATTAGATAGTTTATATGTGGATAAAGTAAATTCTGACGGCACGATTCAGCGCGTGGGAAAATGGGCAAAGGTTTCCGACGGAAAATTGCCTCTGAACACTGACTCAAACGAAACAGTGTTTAATTTTTACAAGACCGACACGCTTGCCCATCCGCCAAAGGACGTGATTGTTGTGAAGTATCAGAACGGACAAAAATTTGTTTCTAAAGCCTGCGGTTTTAAATTTGTTTTTGAAAATTTGTCTTATGAACTTACTCAGTCAGTGTTTGTTACAAAACTTGTTTCTAACTCAACCCAAATTAATGATGAATCTGAAGAAAATCTGTTTATTGTTTACAATCCTGCTCCATAGTTCTGTCGTTTTAGGGCAGAAAAAGGCAGAAGCCGACAGCCTTTCCATTGACAACAACGGCAAAAAACATCTTTTCGTCGGTGTGGATTTGTTTGCTCCCGCTTTGAGTTTTTTCTCCGATAAAAAAGGAATGAACGCTTATGTATCTTTCAGAATTAAAGGACGTTGGACGGGAGTTGCAGAATTTGGTTACGAAAAAAACATTTACGACGACATCGGCTGGAATGTAGAGGGCAAAGGTTTTTCCATCGGAGCGGGAGTTAATTACATGATTACCAACATGGATACGGACAACGGCGAAGGCTTTTACATCGGCGGGAGATTGATGTATTCTCCTTTTATACAGACAGTTAGATCTTATCCGCTCACAAGCATTGATGGAGACGGTAAATTGCAGGTTATCGGGTATGGTTCGCTTCCGTCGGCAAACGTTGGCTCAGGCTGGGCGGAACTGCTGGGCGGAGCAAAAGTGCAACTCGGAAAAACGCCTTTTTACTTGGATATTATGGTTCGCCCAAAAGTACAATTATTCTCTCAAAAGCAGGACGGTATTGACAATCTGGTGATTCCGGGCTACGGAAAAGACAGAGGCGCTTTCCAAATTTCGTTTTTCTGGGGCGTGAGTTATCGGATTTTTTGAAATGATGACTTATTCTTTGCTTTTAATTGATGGCTAAAGAAATAAAATATCTATGCAAATTTACTAATCCCTTTATTTTTACTATTTTTAATTGAACACTCTCAATGTTTTAATTTAATTCTTGATATAATTGAATATATTTTTTTGCTTGATTTTCCCATGAAAAATTGATTTCCATCATTCTTTTCCGGTAAGTGTTGAAAGCATTTTTGTCCATAAAAATCTTTTCTGCTCTGTTGATTGAAAACAAAATATCTTCGATGGAGTAATACAAAAATCTAATTCCATAGCCGTTTTTTTCCTCAAAATCAACAACCGTGTC
>JAITOO010000012.1 GCA_031289875.1 Flavobacteriaceae bacterium | reverse complement strand
AAATTTAACATGGGGATGCTTTGTTGCTGCAACTTTTCAGTTTCAAAACTGCGAATTTCTTTTTGCAGTTTTTCTCCTTTGTATTCATCGGATAATTTTAATCTCCGTAATCCAATTTTCACATAATCTTCTTGTAACTCAATGCCGATAGATTTTCTACCTAATTGTTGGGCAACAAAACTTGTGGTAAATGTACCGGAAAATGGGTCTAAAATAGTATCGCCAACATGGGAACTTGCTTTAATAATACGTTCCAATAAAGCAACAGGTTTTTGTGTCGGGTGATTTTCGTATTCGTCCATTCGGTAGCGGACACGAGCAAATTCCCAAACGTTTCCCGGTACTTTTTCGGAGCTATAAACTTGTGGCGGGTTTTTTCGATAATCTATCAGTTTCCTTTTGGCTCCGGTTTTTGCCTCTACCAAAATATCTTGCGCATTAAATGTATAATTATTGGGGTCTTTCACACAAAACAGAATAGGTTCGTACATAGAGCCATAGTATTTTCTCGCCTGAACACCCGAACTGTCATAATACCAAACTAAACGCGAAAGTATGGTTAGTTGTTTCTGAATATAGATGTCAAAGTATGGCATAAATTGTGTTGAAGTCATAATATATAGACTTCCGGTTGATTTCAACTTTTTAATGCACTGTTCAATCCATTTATAACACCAATTTAAATACTCCTCATCGGTAAGCCACTTATCTTTGAGTCCATTAAAATTTTTCCCCATATTATAAGGCGGGTCAACAAAAATTAAATCAATAGAATTGTTGGGAATTCCGCTGGTCAATATGTCCAACGAATCCCCTTGAATGATTTTATGATTTTCATTTCCTAAAATTTCCATTTCTTGGTAAATTAATTTTTTTGCAAAAATACTACTTTTTTCTGGATATTCGATTTGTCTTTAAGTTCGCTGCCCAATTTTTGTTGTCAAAACATTGCTGACCGCGTTCTGTCGCCCGATGCCCAAAACTTGCCAATCGCACTGAAACCCGCTTGAAAGCAGGCAGGCGAGTTGGAGCATGCATGGGTAAAAGAACTACGCTGTCACCCGTTGGTGACTGTAGAAACCGTATGTCATTGTTATGCTGTGGTAATTTTGCGCCAAATTGCCTTGGCGCTATGCATTCTAATCAAAAATAATATTCTTGCAAAACCAATTACTCCATTCAACTTAGCGACAATCATCGAATAGAGTAATCAATGATCTCCTATCTTGTAAGAACTAATTCATAAGCCCAATAATCCTCTTGCATTTTCAATGTTGTATCGCTCAACTCTTTTATTTGAACAATACCATCTTCCTCCCAATCATCTTCCCAATTTTCCCAAGAATAATAGATTGCAGTTTCTTCCTTATTGGCCCATTTCCATTCTGACAAGCCTGCTGCGTGTTCTTCACTAACATACAATACAAGATACGTACCCGCTTTTGAAAACAAAATTGTTGCGCCAACGATTTCTTCTGCCATACTTTTTTCAAGTTCGACTTTCCAATTTACTCCGTACACTTCGATATAATAAGCCTTATCCTCATCTGGTATAAGACTTTCATCAATTGAAATTTCTTGAATTTTCCAAGTTCGGCAAAGCATGTCTGTGCGACTTGAGGCAGAAATGGGTTCTGCTGCTTTACTTGCGACATACGTTCCTTTTTCTCCCGTTGCTTCAAGAGTAAAGGAGAAGGTAAATTCTTCTGCCGTAATAGAAATAACATCAAGAGTACCAAAACCTGTCAGGATTATTTTATCTCCTTCAATTTTGTAAGTTCCAAAGTGTATCGGTGAAAGGTTGGAGTCAGATGTAGATGAACGTGTTGCACTCTTGCTTGTAACAAAACTTTTACTGTTTTGGAATAAAGAACTTTTGAGCTGTCCGGTTACGCTACTTTTTTTAATTGCTTCATTTTCTACTACAATGTAATTGCCATCTTTGTTAAATTCAAAAGAAGCATAAGCGCTGTTAGAGCCGCTAATCTCCCACTTCGCATTAATCGTGTTTGTTAATGTATTACCATCGTCGTTGTCATCATTTTCTTTACTGCATGAAGTTACCCCTATTACAGCAAACACACACATTAGAGTCATTAAAAATCTTACTTTCGTATTCATTTTTTAAAATTAATTTTCGTTATGCTTACTCCTTTATTTTTTGTCGCGTTTTTTCAGCGTACTTTACGACATCTATTTCAAAATGGATGCTGTTGCTGTCGCCCGCATTGCCCCACACATAAATAGCCTAACCTTTGTTGTCTTTCCGTAACTCGAAGGCATCACCATCTATATAGCTAAAACATAGTTATCTGTATATCTAAGTAATTTAGTTGTACAACTAAATAATATTTCATTGTACAACTAAACAGCATTTCCCTGTACAACTAAACACTGTTTCCCTGTACAGGGAAAGGTATTAGATATGCGTATGGCTTTTGCTTAGCTATGCCTTTCTCTTTTGCTTAGCCATCCGTATCTTCTTTGCTTAACTTATTCTAAGATTTCTTCTAACTTTTTGATTAGATTTTCCCCTCTCAGATTTTTGGCAATGATTACTCCGTTCGGGTCAAGCAGGAAATTTTGCGGAATAGATTGAATGCTGTATTGCAGCGCCACTGCATTCTGCCATCCTTTCAAATCCGAAACCTGAGTCCAAGTTAATCCGTCCTTTTGGATGGCGCTCAGCCAATTTTGTTTAGCTCCCGGATTATCCAACGAAACGCCTAATATCTCGAAATTTTTATTTTTGTACTGATTATACGCCCTGACAACATTGGGATTTTCTTTCCGGCAAGGACCGCACCAACTTGCCCAAAAATCAACGAGAAGATATTTCCCCCTGAAATTGGAAAGGCTGACGGGATTTCCTTCCGGGTCGGGTTGCGTAAAATCAGGAGCTACGGAACCGATGGCTATTGTTTTGGATGCTGTCAATTGCATGGCTATCATTTTGCCTTCTTCTGTTTTTTGAATTTCAGCGCTTAACAATTGGAACATGCCCGCTATTTCATCCATATCCTCCACTTGTCTGCCGTATTCCATTAAAGCCATCAAGCTGACATAAGAAGTGGAATTGTTTCGAATGAAATTCCGATATACCTCTTTGGTTTCATTTTCTATTTCAAGCAATTTCTCTTGTGCAAATTGTTGAAAATCTGCACTCTGTTGTTTTTCGGCAGAGGAACTGTAATATTCCTGAAACAGGTTATCTCTTTTTTCGCCGACCGTTTTCAATTGCTCTTTCAATTTTTTCACATCATCATTCAGTGGCGAGCCGGTAATATTGGCATTGGCAATAAAATCCGCACTGTTAATATCCACTTTCTCATTACCGATTATCAGCGGGAGGCTATGTTCGTATTGTTTTTGATTGTCTATCGGAGCGCCATCGGAAATAATGACCAAGCGTCCGTTGGAAGGCGCTTGTATTTTACCTGAAAATGAAAAACGTCCATCCTCAAGCGTGCAAGATTGGGTGGTTACTTCATTATTGACGATATATTGCAAGTAAATTTTTGCCGGGGCATTGTAGTTTCCAATTTTCCCTTTGACTTTGAATCCTTCGTCTTGAGTTCGTTTGGCGCAAGCGCTGAAAGTAATAATACACAAGGTTGTAAATAAAAAAATCTGTTTCATATATCCTGTAAATTTTGTAATAATGACTACTCTGAATCAGCCGACAAAGATAAATAGAATAAGTCAGATAAAAAATTTATTCTTAAAATCTTTGCACACGCAATAAATTGTTCTTACTTTTGCGGTCGAAAACGGACGGGCGTCACTTGGCTCCCGCCACTCTTTTTTATAGTCAATTTATATGAGTAATTCCGCATTATTCTTAGTCGTCTTGATAACGGCTATTTTCATGGTGGTGGCCGCCCTGCTGGTTGCTTGGTTGCTGGCGCCTAAATCTACAAATCCGGCTAAAGGCGAACCTTATGAGTGCGGTATCCCTACAAGGGGTGCTTCCTGGACTCAATTCAAGGTGGGGTATTATCTATTCGCTATTTTATATTTGGTGTTTGATGTGGAAACAGTATTGTTGTTTCCCTGGGCTACCATTATGAGAGATGCAGGCACGCAAGGCTTGATTTGTATGGCATTCTTTTTTATCATCCTCACCCTCGGTTTGGCTTATGCCTGGAAGAAAGGAGCGTTGAAATGGAAGTAAAAGACATTTTTATCCGCGACATGAAATACGAGGATTTCAAGGAAAATGAATACCTCGAAGGATACCTGAAAGAACTGAGAGCCAACGGAGTAAATATTGCTATCGCCAAATTGGACGACTTGATTAATTGGGGACGTTCCAATTCGGTGTGGCCTCTGACCTTCGCTACGAGTTGCTGTGGTATCGAATTCATGTGTCTGGGTGCTGCCCGATACGATTTCGCCCGCTTCGGATGGGAAGTTACCCGCAACAGCCCCCGTCAGGCCGATGTAGTCTTCTGTTGCGGCACTATCGTTCACAAGATGGCTCCCGTATTGAAACGCTTGTACGACCAAATGGCCGAACCCAAGTACGTTATGGCTTTCGGAAGTTGCGCCATCGGCGGCGGTCCCTTCAAAAGTTCGTATCACACAGTGATGGGCGTGGATAAGGTTATCCCGGTGGACGTGTATATTCCCGGTTGTCCTCCAAGACCCGACGCCATGATTTACGGCATGATGCAGTTGGCACGTAAAATCAAAATGCAAGAGTTCTTCAAGTTGCC
>JAITOO010000206.1 GCA_031289875.1 Flavobacteriaceae bacterium | reverse complement strand
CATTTTTGGGCGACGGGCTTGTTTGACAGGTAAATTGATTGATTTTTAAATAGGTACGTGTCCTTCTCCGAGTCTGATAAGCCTCGGTTTATCAAGGAGTTTGATTCTACGTCCTATTACTTCGATGAAACCGTCGCTTTTAAATTCTGAAATCAGGCGGATGGCGCTTTCAGTTGCCGTTCCAACCAAGTTTGCGGTTTCTTCTCGCGTGAGCGAAATTTTGATGAAGCCGTTTTCGTCCACGCCTAATTTGCTTTCAAGCCAGAGAAGAATCTCGGCAAGTCTTTCTCTCACAGTTTTTTGAGCAAGAAGCGTAATGGTTTTTTCTGCATTTCCCAAATCTATAGCTAACTTTTTTAAAAGTTCAATAGATACTGTTGGGCTGAGTGCTAATAACTTATGAAAAGTAGCTTCCGGAACGTAAACTGCCGCCAAGCCGTCTAATGCAGAACAGGAAGAAGCAAAATCCTCATCGGAGAGGAGGGAGCGGTAGGCAATGATTTCGCCTTTTTTCATAAAACGCAGGATTTGTTCTTTACCGTTAAAACCGCTTTTGTAGAGCTTTGCCGTCCCTTGTGTGATGCAATATATTCCTGTCGGGCGAGACCCTTCCTGAATAATTTTCTGCCCTTTTTCATAATGAATTTCCTTAACCTCATTATTGATTAAGTCTAATTCTTCTTGAGAGAACTGCTTGAGAACGTCTGGGTTATGAATTTCGGAAAGAATCAATTCAGCAGAATCAGTTATTGTATTGTTATAATCAATCATATTATGATAAATATTAGTCTTTTCTTTTGGGACGACAAAATTAATAATTCTTTCTCAATTAAAAAGAATATCTTTGCATATTCTGTTGTTATTATTAAATAAAAAACAAAAAAACAAATTGTGAAAGATGAAGCAAACGTGTTTCCATTGCGGACAAGAGATTGAAAATCACTTGATAGAATTTGATGAAAAAATTTTTTGCTGTAACGGCTGCAAATCTGTCTATGAAATTCTAAATCTGCATAATTTGGAAAATTATTATGAGCTGAACGCCAAAGCAGGTATTCGCCCCGAAACCGTCCAAAACCATTTTGAGTTTCTGGATACCCCTCATATCTTTGACAAATTGATAGATTATTCCGAAGGAGGCATAACGCTGGTTACCTTTAAAGTCCCTGTAATACATTGTGGTTCATGCGTTTGGCTGTTGGAAAGTTTGAAAGACATCAACAAAAGCATCATTTATTCGACGGTGAATTTTACAGCAAAAACTGTACAGCTTGCCTATCGAAGCGAAACTTACAAACTCAGCGAACTTGCTGATTTTCTGACAGATTTGGGCTACAAACCGATTATCAGTCTCGAAACGGTCGATAAAAAACCCGAAAAAGTGGACAGGTCGCTGATTATAAAAATCGGCGTGGCAGGTTTCTGTTTTGGAAACATCATGCTGTTGGCGTTTCCCGAGTTTTTCGGCAAGGGAGATATTTGGCTCGAACAGTATAACCACCTTTTCCGAACGCTGATGTTTCTGCTTTCGCTCCCTGTGGTATTTTATTGTGCCGTAGATTATTACAAATCTGCTTGGTCTGCGCTCAGACACGGAATCCTGAACATAGATTTACCCATTGTCATCGGGCTGGCGGCGCTGTTTTTCCGCAGTTGCTACGAGGCTTACACAGGGCTGAGCAACGGCTATTTCGATTCCCTCTGCGGGCTGATGTTTTTCATGATGCTCGGAAAATATTTTCAACAGAGAACCTACAAAACTCTTGCTTTCGATAGGGATTACAAGTCCTTTTACCCGATTGCCGTTACTAAACTCGCTTTTGCAGATAATTCCAAAGAAATCCGTCAGGAAAACGTTTTGATTTCGGAACTCAAAGTCGGCGACCGCATATTAATAAGGAATAACGAAATTATTCCTGCCGATTCGATTTTGATTCGCGGCGAAGCCTTTATTGACAACAGTTTCATCACGGGCGAATCCGGATTAATCGAAAAGAAAAGCGGAGAAAAGGTTTTTGCCGGCGGAAAACAGGTAGGAGCCGCAGTGGAACTGGAAATTATTAAAGAAGTGAATCAGAGTTATTTGACACAACTCTGGAACAATGAAGCCTTTAAAAAAGAAAATTCCACTATTGCTACGATTACCAACAATATCAGCAGGTATTTTGTATCTGCCATTCTGATTATCACAGTGTTAAGCGGGTTATACTGGTATTTTGTTCAAAAAAACATTTCACAAATGTATCAAGTCATTTCCGCCATTTTGATTGTCGCCTGCCCTTGTGCGCTGGCATTATCTGCGCCGTTCACCATCGGCAACATGATGAGGGTTTTCGGGCGGAAAAAATTTTACGTCAAAGACTCCATTACCGTAGAAAAATTGTCACGGGTCAATCACATCGTTTTAGACAAGACAGGAACGCTGACTATCAATAAGGCGGCAAAAATCACCTATGAAGGAGAAAAATTGACGAAAAACGAACTTGTCAGCCTCAAAGCCGTTCTGCAAAATTCCAATCATCCGCTGAGCCGCACGCTGTACGATTTCATCGAAGCAGAAAATGAATATCTTCCTGTTGAAAATTTTGAAGAAATCGTCGGAAAAGGAATCAAAGGCAGAGCAGGAGGGCATGAACTGGTCATCGGGTCGCCGAGTTTTGTCAATCATCAAAAAAAAATCCGTCAGGAAACTTCGGTTTTCATCAATATTGATGGCGTGAACAAAGGGCGCTATGTGTTTTTTAATCAGTACAGAAAGGGAATTGAAGATACGATTCAAGGGCTGAACAAGTATCGGATTTCGCTGTTGAGCGGCGACAACGATTCGGAAAAAGAAATGCTGGAAAAAATCTTCCCTTCGGGGACGGTAATGCAGTTTAATCAATCTCCTCAGAGCAAATTGGACTATATTAAGGAGTTACAGGAGAATGGGGGTTTTGTGATGATGCTCGGCGACGGGTTGAACGATGCCGGAGCATTGAAGCAGTCCAACGTTGGCGTGGCGATTGCCGATGACGTGAATAGTTTCACTCCTTCGTCCGATGCGATACTTGACGGGGCAAATTTCACGTATTTGCCGGAGTATTTGCGTTTGTCCAAAATAACCTTGATTATTGTGTCAATTTGCTTTGCTATCAGTTTCTGTTACAATATTATAGGGTTGAGTTTTGCGGTAGCGGGCAGGCTTTCTCCGCTGGTGGCGGCGATACTCATGCCGATAAGCTCCATTTCGGTTGTGGCTTTTACTACTTTTACTACTTTATTGATAGGTAACAGAATGTTTAATAAAGAGTTATGACAAAAATTAGCAAAGATATTATTTAGAATGCGTCTAAATTTTAACAAAATCTTAGGATTTGTTCATTTTTTTTGAAAAGGGAAACAAATAAAATGTATTTTTGCTCAAACGTAATATAGATTACAACCAAAATGGAAATTTTATATTTAATGGTACTTTGCAGTGTGTCTTTGGCAGTAGTTTTTTTGGTTCTTTTCATTTATGGAATGAAAAAGGGACAATTTGACGACGACGAGTCGCCTGCCGTGAGAATGCTGCTTGACAATCAGGTTAGTAATGATGAAACAAAAGATATGAAACCGCAAGAAAAAAATAACAAATAACAATAAATAACTACATAAAAATAACATGGAGACACAGAAATTTTCGTATGACAACAAAATCGTAAAAGCATTTACTTATGCTTCGATTTTTTGGAGTATTGTTGGGTTTTTGGTAGGTTTGACGGTGGCTACGCTGCTGTTTATTCCAACATTGCCCGAAGTGTTGTTTGGAAATGACCTCCACTCACTGGCTTCTTCACAAGGAGTTTTAGGGTATGGACGTCTGAGAATGCTGCACACCAGTGCGGTTATCTACGCATTCGTAGGTAACGGTATCTTTGCAGGTGTGTATTATTCTGTCCAAAGACTTTTGAAAGTAAGAATGACTGATGTGCTGGGCTGGATTCACTTCTGGGGCTGGCAGTTGATGGTCGTTTGGGTAGCCGTTACCTTTTTGGCAGGTATCAGTACAACCAAAGAATATTCAGAACACGAATGGCCGATTGATATTTTGGTCGCCGTTTTATGGGTGATATTTGGTTTGAATATGTTTATCGCCATTGCCAAAAGAAGAGTGCAGCATATGTACGTAGCGCTTTGGTTCTACATTGCTACATGGATAGGCATTACCCTTTTGTGGATTTTCAACAATTTGGAAATCCCATTGGACGGAAATATTCTTCATCCGAAAAGCTATTCAATTTATGCAGGCGTACAAGACGCTTTGGTACAATGGTGGTTCGGACACAATGCTGTGGCATTCTTCCTTACGACCCCTGTACTCGGACTGATGTATTATTTCATGCCGAAAGCCGCTAACAGACCTGTATTCTCGTACAAATTATCAATTATCCACTTCTGGTCGCTGATATTTATTTACATGTGGGCAGGTCCTCACCACTTGATTTATACCTCGCTGCCGGGATGGGCGCAGGCTTTGGGAACAGCTTTCTCCATAATGCTGATTGCTCCGTCTTGGGGAGGTATGCTCAACGGCTTGCTGACTTTGAGGGGCGCTTGGGATAAAGTAAGAGAAGATCCTGTACTCAAAATGTTCGTAGTTGCCGTAACCTGCTATGGTATGGCTACTTTTGAAGGACCGCTGCTGGCGACTAAAACCGTTAATAAAGTAGGACACTTCACTGACTGGGTTATCGGACACGTACACATCGGAGCGTTAGGCTGGAATGGTATGCTCATCTTTGGTATAGTATATTTCATCATTCCGAGAATGTTCAAAACCAAATTGTATTCTATAAAATTGGCTAACTGGCATTTCTGGCTGGCTACTTTGGGCATTGTTTTCTATGCAATCCCAATGTACATGAGCGGTTGGACACAAGGTATGATGTGGAAGCAATTCAACCCTGATGGAACTTTGGTTTACCAAAACTTCCTCGAAACTGTAACTTCTTTGAAGAAATTCTACATTATGCGTTGGGTAGGAGGTATCTTGTATTTTGTAGGAGCCCTCTTGCTGGTAGTTAATGTTATTGCAACTGTAAGACGAGGAAGTTTCGTAGCTAACGAAGAAGCAGAAGCTCCGGCATTAGTCAATCCGTCCAAAAAAGCTGCAGGCGAAAAAGCTCACTCTTGGCTGGAAAGAACACCTTTGTATTTCTCTATCGTTGCTTTTGTATCTTTGGCTGTAGGAGGCTTGATAGAAATTCTGCCTACATTGATGGTTAAAGAAAACATTCCGACGATTGCCTCAGTGAAACCTTATACTCCTCTGGAATTGGAAGGAAGAGACCTGTACCTCAGAGAAGGCTGCAACGCCTGCCACTCGCAGATGATTCGTCCATTCCGAGACGAGGTTGTGCGCTATGGAGACTACTCCAAAGCCGGCGAATTTGTCTATGACCGTCCATTCCTTTGGGGGTCAAGAAGAACAGGTCCGGATTTACAAAGAGAAGGACAACTGAAACCGTCCGCTTACTGGCATTTCTCCCACATGAGAGACCCAAGACACGTTTCCAACGGCTCTATCATGCCAAGCTATTCATGGTTGTTGTATAATGAGTTAGATGAATCACAAACTCAGGCAAAAATTGAATTAATGAAAAACTGGTTTGGTGTTCCCTATTCTGATGCAGATATTAAAAATTACAAGGCATCAGTAGAACAGCAGCAGAAAGCAATTACTTCAAGCATTTTTGGCGAAATGCCTGCCGAAGAAAGCAAACAATACAGCGCTGCCGATAAGCAGAAATTGGAAAAGAGAGAAATCATTGCACTTATTGCGTATCTGCAAAGATTGGGAACTGACGTGAAGAAAGCAGACGTACAAACTGCCGTAAAATAAATAAATTAATTGATAAGTTACAAAATGTTAAATTTTTATAAAGAAATAATAGCAAACGTAGAAAACGCATCTTTCTTGCAAAGTCTTGCAGGTGTGTTATTCTTTATATTCTTTGTGATAATGGTCATTAAGGCATACAGCAAGCCAAAAAACTATTATCGAGACATGAGTGATTTACCGTTAGAAGACGAAAATAATACTAACAACAAAAATTAATATGAAACCAAGAGCACCCTTTTATATTACCGCAATTATAGTTATTCTGTTAATAGCGGGAGCATTTTATATGTTCGTGGATAATTTTTCTTTCCTCACAAGCACCCTTTTCTTGGCAACAGCTATCGTAGCCATTCTTTTGCTATTGATAATTAGCGCCTTGAGCAGACTTGTTGATGCGGAAAAATTCAAAAAATTATCTCCGGAACAACAGCAGGCATATTTGAAAGCCTCCAAACAATCTTATTTTACATGGCTTTGGAATGACGCTTTCAACAAGAAAACTCAGGAAACAGACGGAGAAGTTAAAGTCTTAGACCACGGCTTCGATGGAATCAAAGAACTTGATAACCTGTTGCCTAAGTGGTATTTAGGCTTGTTTGGAATTACCATTGTCTATGGAGTTGTCTATTTAATAGCTTACTCTTTTACCGATTTTGCCCATGCAGACAAAGAATATGATGCAGAATATGCACAGCAACTGGAAGAAATCAAAAAGCACGAAGAAACTACTCCGCAGGCAACGCTCGAAACAACCAAATTCGACCCTGCCAAAGTAGCCGACGGACAAAAAGTTTACGATGCCTATTGTGTATCTTGCCACGACGCAGGCGCAAAAGGCAATATCGGACCAAACCAAACCGATGATTACTGGATTAACATCTATCAATCCGACGAGTTTAAAAACATCTTTGATGTAGTTTGGAACGGAAGCCGAAACAACCCGTCAATGGTAGCCTTTGGAGCTTTAGAACAACTGAAAGGCAATCAAATAGAGGCGGTAGCCAGCTATCTTTATGACCTGAACCAGAAAGCCAAGAAAAACGCTGACGGTTCAGCAGAAGGGAAAGAACCTCAGGGAGATATAGCTCCTTGGAGTGAAAATGCCCAAACTGAATTACAGGCGGCAACTGCCGAAGGTAAGGATGTGAAAATAGGAACAGTAGCACAGTAAAAAATAATTTGATAAAAAAAAAGTCTGTCTATTCTGAAAAAAATAGACAGACTTTTTGTAATTTTAACAGATAAATAAAAAAAAACAAAAAACCACCATGACACAAGAGGAAACTAACATAAGTACATTGGAAAAGGATTTAGGTGCGTTTAGAGAAAACCTGGGTACCGCTGAGGCTTCGGGGAAAAGAAAGTGGGTTTTCGCCAAAAAAACGAAAGGAAAATATACCACATGGCGCGATATCGTCAGTGCAATACTGTTAATTCTCCTTTTTGTAGTGCCTTTCATCAGAGTTCATGGAAACCCTCTTTTCATGTTCGATATTCTCAGTCGAGAATTTTATATTTTCGGAGCGTATTTTTCTCCGACCGATTCCTATTTATTTGCTATAGGATTGGTTACAACTATTGTCTTTGTCATTGTGTTCACAGTGATTTACGGACGTATTTTCTGCGGCTGGATTTGTCCGCAAACCATCTTTATGGAAAACGTTTTCCGAAAAATAGAATACTGGATTGAAGGCGACCGCAACAAGCAAATCCGCTTGTCAAAACAGGAATGGGACAGCGAAAAAATCCGGAAAAGACTGTTGAAATTCGTCATCTTCGCCCTCTTATCGTTTATTATTTCCAACTTGCTCTTTTCCTATGTGATAGGAACAGAAGCGCTGGGGAAATTGATAACAGAAGGACCGTTGGAACATTTCAGCGGATTTATCGGAATTTTTGTATTTTCGGCGGCTTTCTATTTTATATTTGGTTGGTTCAGAGAGCAGGTCTGTTCCTTTATCTGTCCTTACGGACGATTGCAGGGCGTGCTGATTGACAAAGACACCGTAAACATCGTTTATGATTTTGTGCGAGGCGAAGGAATGTTAGGGCGTGCCAAATGGCGCAAAAATGAAGACCGAAAATCATTGGGCAAAGGTGATTGCATCGACTGCGACCAATGTGTGGTGGTTTGTCCGGCAGGAATTGACATCAGAAACGGAAACCAGTTGGAATGCGTGAATTGTACCGCCTGCATTGATGCCTGCGACGAAGTGATGGTGAAAATCGGTTTCCCAACAGGGCTGATTTGCTATGCTTCGGAAAATATGATTGAAAGGCGGACGAAGTTCCGCTTCACGCCGAGAATTATTGCCTACACTGCCGTGCTGTGCGTACTGATTGGCGTTTGTATGTCGCTGCTGTTTATTCGTTCCAGCGTTGAATCCAAATTTTTGAAACTTCCCGGAACTCAGTACGAAATGGAAGGTGCGGATACGGTAGTCGATGAGTATCAGTTTACTTTTATCAACAAGACAACCGATACGAAAAAATTGACGGTGAAAATTATTTCCCCTGAAAAGGCAAATCTTAAGATGCTGAACTATTCCGACAATTCGCTTGTCATCAAGCCGAGAGGTTTTATCAAAGGCGTTGCCGAAATCAGAATGCCGAAAGCCGAACTCAAACGAGAAAAAGAAGAAATTGTCATCGGAACGTTTGATGAACAGGGAAATCAAGTAGATACATACACAACAACTTTTATTGGACCATTTAAAATTACTTTTTAAAATTAAACATATGAAATTCAAATTTACATGGGGACACGGGGTGATTGCCGCTTTGGCGTGCTTCATCATTTTTATCTGTTATATGATTTTCAGCGTGGAATTTTCTAAAAATTCCTTTGATTTGGTAACTGACGATTATTACGAAGACGGTCTGGATTTTCAGCAGGAAATTGATGCCTCAAAAAATGTTTCAGCTTTGCTTGAAAAACCTCTGATTTCCATAGAAAAAGGAGAAGGGATAAAGGTTACTTTCCCCAAAGAATTTACGTCGGCAAACACGCAGGGTAAGTATGTTTTGTACCGCCCGAACAAAAAAGAACTGGACGTAAAGAAAAACAGTCTGGATTTTTCTCCTGAAAATGATATTTTTATTCCCGCAAAAGTTTTGGTGCAGGGGCACTACACGATGAAACTGTATTGGGAAAAAGACAAAATACATTATCAAATGGAGGAAAATGTAGTATGGAATTAGGAACGATATATTTGGCAGCTCTCTCCATCGGGTTGGTGTTTGGCTTCCATTGTGTGGGAATGTGCGGACCTATCGCTTTTTCTTTAGGCTTGGACGCTGACAACAAATTCAAGTTCTATACGCAGAATTTTCTCTATCAGTTCGGTCGGATTACGACCTATGCGCTGCTCGGAGCGGCAGTTGGCGTGGTTGGGCAGGGTTTTGATATTGCAGGATATCAAAGATATGTTTCCATAATAGCAGGTATTTTACTGATTGCCATGGTTTTGCTACCGGGAAAATCTACGGAAATCGGTACAAATCTCAGACCTGTCAATCGTTTTATGATTAAAATTAAGATTTTTCTCTCTAAATATTTGCAGAGAAAAGACAATGTATCTCGTTATATAACAGGCATTTTAAATGGATTTCTTCCTTGCGGGATAGTCTATTTTGCGTTGGCATCTTCGCTGGTGGCGGGAGGCGTGGTACAGGGTGCTTTGTACATGGCATTTTTCGGATTAGGCACTTTTCCGTTCATGTTCGTGACTACTTTAGCAGGAAAATTGGTGAATATAAAAATAAGGAAGAAAGTAATGAAATTGTTTCCCTATTTCATGATTGTTTTGGGGGTTTTATTTATTCTCAGAGGCACAGGATTGGGAATCAAAATGCTTTCTCCCTCAAAAGAGGCTTTGGAAATGAAAAAAGAAGAAAAAGTTCCCGAATGTTGCAAGTAACATATAGAAATTAAGCAGATAACTGAATATACATATCGTTTCAACAGGCATTTAATGAAAGCTTCTATCTTCGACAACTTAATCCTGCGTATGATAAACGCTAAACCGTATTATTTATATGCCTAATTCAAAAAAAATAATTATGAAATTAGCAGAAGCAATGAATACCTATAATCCTGCTTTATTTATAATAAAGAATAAAGGATTTGATATAAAGATTAGATTAAACGAAAATCAAGATGAAATTGAGAGGTGGATTGCTAAAAAGAAAGATTTAGAGGTCATAGGCTTCAATCCTTTATCTCTTTTAGGGTTGGTTATTATAGCAGAGCAATTAGGGGAAAATTGGAGGCAAACAGATACAGGAAACCTATATGATGAGATATTGGAACAGGATTTTTGATTTTTCTTATAGTAACCAAATAGAACCTCCTTGCAATTGCTGTCGAAAAGTTTTAGCTAAATTAGGAATAAAATGTTCTTAATATTATGAAACAATCAAGTATAAGTACACCCAAGTGTATAAAAATAAAGCGGTTCTTTTGGATTGCTTGTTTTTTCATCGGCATATTAGCATATTGTTATATTAACACATTTATTTACCTATGAAATTAATAAAAGGTCAACTTTTTTAATTTATGGATAAATAAAGTATTAGGTATAATTGAAGTAAGCCAAATCTTAAGTTAAATTTTTGGTAGTGTCTTAAATTGTCAGAATCAGTTATAACCATAAGTACCGGTTTTGTAATAATACTGTTGTATATACATTCCAATAACATTGTCGTGTATCTGTTCATTCTTTGAAAAACAAATCGTTTTCCCGTTGTGCC
>JAITOO010000182.1 GCA_031289875.1 Flavobacteriaceae bacterium | reverse complement strand
AAAAAAATACGTTCCGTTTAATTTATTATTACCGGTTTACCATTTTCAAACTTATTTCATGGAAAAATGGCACATTATTTTCAGTATCTTTGCACAAATTTTTTTTCCATGCAGGGACTTGAACTATACGATTGGAATCATATTTTAGCTGATTTTTCGCAGATTGCGGACAATCCTGTTCCGTCTATAATTCTCGTTCTCAATTTGATACTTATTGAAAGTTTGCTCTCCGTTGATAACGCTGCCGTGCTGGCAACAATGGTTTTGGGACTGAACAAGGACGACCGCAGAAAAGCTTTGCGCTACGGAATTTTAGGCGCGTATTTTTTCAGAGGAATCTGCCTGATATTCGCTACGGTTTTGTTGAGTTTTTGGTGGCTGAAAGCTGTCGGAGGGCTGTATCTGCTCTATCTGGTTTTCATCTGGTACAGAAAAAAACTCAATCATAAAAATTCTGAAAATGAAGCCATTGACACCAAGCAGAATTGGCTTTACAAACACACCGTCAATAGGTTAGGTATTTTTTGGGCAACCGTAGTAGCAGTAGAAGTTATGGATTTGGCGTTTTCTATCGACAATGTTTTTGCCGCTGCCGCCATGTCCAAGAATGTAGTTCTGATATGGACGGGCGTTTTCATCGGAATCTTGGCGATGAGGTTCGTCGCTCAGGGTTTTGTTACCTTAATGGAAAAATTTCCGTTTTTGGAAACCTGTGCTTATATTGTGCTGTTAATCTTGGGTTTGCGCCTGATGCTGGCAATTCCCGAGCATATCTATCCCGACAGCGAATACAACCGGATGATGACCGGCCATCAAGCGGATTGGATGTTCTCAGGACTGACATTCGCTATTTTCCTCATGCCTATTTTATGGTCAATACTTTACAATCGAACATTTCAATCAAAAAATAATAAAAATTAAAAAAATTCAATCAAAAAATGAGTAAACCGATTTCGGATTTTATTGAAAAATATTATTTGCACTTCAATTCCGCCGCTTTGGTCGATGCAGCCAAAGGCTACGTTGCCCACTTGAAAGACGGCGGCAAAATGATGATTACGATGGGCGGAGCCATGTCTACCGCCGAACTGGGCAAAATCTTGGCGGAAATGATTCGTCAAGATAAAGTTGCAATTATCTCATGCACAGGCGCTAACCTCGAAGAAGACATTATGAATCTCGTGGCGCATTCCTACTACGAAAGAGTGCCTCATTATCGGGATTTGACCCCTCAGCAGGAGTGGGAACTGCTCGAAAAAGGACACAACCGCGTTACCGATACCTGCATTCCTGAGGACGAGGCTTTCCGCCGTTTGCAGCAACACATTTTCAAAATCTGGAAAGATGCCGACGACAAGGGCGACCGCTTTTTTCCGCATGAATATATGTACAAGATGCTGTTGTCAGGCGTGTTGGAACAGTATTATGAAATCGACCCGAAAGACAGTTGGATGCTTGCCGCAGCGCAGAAAAACCTGCCGATAGTCGTTCCGGGCTGGGAAGACAGTACGATGGGGAACATTTTCACTTCCTACGTGATTAAAAAAGAATTGAAATCTTCAACGGTAAAAACGGGAATTGAATACATGATATTTCTAACTGAATGGTACAGAGCTAATTCGGGAGGAAAAGGCGTAGGGTTTTTCCAGATTGCCGGCGGAATTTCAGGCGATTTTCCAATCTGCGTTGTTCCGATGATGTATCAGGATTTGGAATGGCACGACGTTCCGTTGTGGAGCTATTTTTGCCAGATTTCAGACTCTACGACGAGCTACGGTTCGTATTCGGGAGCAGTGCCGAACGAGAAAATTACTTGGGGAAAATTGGGAATCGATACGCCTAAATACATCATAGAAAGCGATGCGACGATTGTTGCGCCGCTGGTATTTGCCTATGTATTAGGAATGTAAAGAAAAATTTCCGATGTAATAAAAATCTCTCTAAAAATATTTTTTTAGGGAGATTTTGTTCCTCGTTTTTGGGAAAGTTTAATTTAAAATGAAAAACATGACTTCATTATAATACTGTGTCCAAACTTTCCAGCAATTCAGGGTGCAGAACGCCTTCGCAGATTTGGCGCACTTCTCCCGTCATCCGCACTTGCCGGTCGTCGGCAATTTCTATTTTCAATTCTCCGCCTAACATTTTGATTGTAACCTTGTTATCAATCAATCCTTTTTTGTGGAGAACGCTTGCCACTGCACAAGACGATGTTCCCGAAGCCAATGTGAAGCCTGCGCCGCGTTCCCAAATCAAAATTTCTGCTTTATTTCTGCTTAACACTTTGGCAAACTGTACGTTAATTCGGTTGGGAAACATCGGGTGATGTTCAATCAGCGATCCGTATTTTTTGATTTCGTCTATGTCCAGATTTTCTTTTAAAATCACACAGTGCGGATTTCCTATTGATATACAGTTGATTTTAAACTCTTTATCTCCAATAGAAATTATTTTGTCTAAGACTTCCGCTTCTTCAAACCGAGTGGGAATCAATTTTGAATCAAAAACAGCTTTTCCCATATCAACCGTAATCAGCGAGGCTCTATTGTTTTTAACTTCCTGAATATCAGACTTAATGATGCCTCCCTTAGTCTCAACACTAAATTGTTTTTTTGGAATAATTTGATAATCAAAAACATACTTGCAGAAAATCCGAAGTCCGTTTCCACTTTTTTCCGCTTCCGAGCCGTCGGGATTAAAAATCCGCAACCCGACATCAGCCTTTTCTGATTTGACTTTCAACAAGATACCGTCCGAGCCGATACCGAAATTTATATTGCAGAGCCTTCGGATAGCGTTCTCATTCAACTCAAAATCAATATTTTCCTCGTCCAAGACAAGATATTCATTTCCCAATCCCTGCGTTTTTACAAAACTGTTTCTGTGCATTTTTCTTTTGATGAATTGCAAATTTAAGTTAAAATTTATGTCGGAAAAATTTAAACAGCAAAAATCCCAAAATTCCGCCCAAGTAGTTCAAAATCACGTCGTCAATATCGGCTACTCCTACGTGAAGAAGCATTTGGCTCAGTTCCAGAAAAATTATCATTCCGATAAAAAACAGCGAAAACTTCCCAAAACTTCGGAATTTTTTGAAAATAGCGGGCAGAAAAAATCCTATCGGAATAAATCCTAAAATGTTGCCGATTAAATTTACGATGATTTTATCAAAAAAACTGTGTTCATCAATACGCATCATGTCTAAAATGGTGTGAAACGGTGTTAAATTGAGAGATAATTTATCGTTTGGTTTTGCAAGGCGGTTTACGCCCGGATACGCTATAAACATCAGAAATAAGAGGAGTATGGAATATAATCCTAAAAGCAAGTATAATATTGTTTTTCTGTTATTTAATGCTTTCATTGTTTAATTTTTCAACCAAAATATCCAATTGTTTTTTTTCTTCGGGAGAAAGATTTTTTGTGTAAAAACCTTGATGAACATCTGCCGAATCTCTTCTCTGCGGAAAAACGCCTAAAGATTGATAAAACTTTAAATTATATAAAGTTACGGCAGGCGGAGGCGTATCGAAATTGAAACGGTACTGCGTGGAAATATTAAAATTTAAATTTCCGATTTTTTTCGTTTGGAACTTTTTGAGTTCATAATTTTGAGGAAATATAACAGATTTAAAATCAGCAGTTTTCAGCATGTAAGCGGGACTAAATCCTGCAGCAGATTTTTGTAAAACCACAGGAAAAGCCAGCAGGGCAGATGCTGTTAAACATAAGGTTAATGAGGTGGTTTTTAATATTTTACAGTTAATTTTCAATGAGCCTAAAAGTACAAACAGCAAGACTAAAATTCCGTCGAGCATAAAGCGGTATTGTCCTGAAAACCGGAAAACAAAAATTAATTTCAACACTACGGAGAAAAGCAGTCCATAAAAAACAAACTGTTGTTTTTTCCATGAAAAAAATCCGAAAGTAATAACAATCAGCAACATGAAGCAATGTACCGCCGACTGAAATCCGCAGGACAAAAACCAATGATAAATCCGTTCCCAGAGAGAGAAATCGGCGATTTGGTGCAGCGTAAAATGAAAATGGTAAGTTGTCAATAGTGCAATTTGCGAAGATTGCTCCAAAATCTTGAAATCAGGAAGCCAAGAGGTGTGGACAGCTGTGCTTGTCATCGGGAAAAACAAAACGGAGGCACAGTAAAGATTTTTTGCTGTAAACAAGAGGAGTAGAAAAATAGAAATCCAATAATCTTTCAGGCAAAATGCTGATTTTCTGTGTTTTACAAGCTGAATGAGCAAAATCCACAAAGGAAGCCAAAAGGCTATCGGTTTGATGATGAAAACAAAAACAGAAATCAATAATAAAATATTGAATTTTAGACGTTTATTCTCTTTTACGAAAATTATTTCATGAGCAGCCATCAGGGAAAACAAAACGGCAGGCAGGTCGGGCGACGGTGATTGCAGAAACAAAAAACTCAATGGAAGAAACAAAAGCAGTGTAAAAGACTTTCTTTCAAATATATAAGTCAAAAAAATGAATGCGATGAAAATGTTCAATCTCTGAAAAATATCCAAAATATTGTCAAAACCTGCCTGAACAATGTGGTGAAAAGACATTTGCCCAAGCGTCCAGTCCACGTTTGCCGCTCCTTTGATTAAACCGTAGTCACTCAGCCAATTAAGCGTTGGAATGTAGTAACCGAAATGGTCGGGAAGAAACGGTCGGTATGCGCCCGTCAAGAGCAAAACCAAGCAAAAAAGCCAAAACCATTTTGAAGTTGGAATATTTTTAGGAAAAAGAATATTTTTTTTTTGAAGAAAAAAAGGTATAAGGCTAATAATTAGAAAAATTGCTTCAATTTTCAAATTCAGAGGAAAAAATAAAGCCGTAAAAGTTGCTGTAACAGAAAAAGTTATCAGTCCGAAAATCATTAAAACAGAAAATAAATCCGTTTTGATTTTGAACAGAATTTCCAACCATTTTCCCCAGCCGGCGAGAGAAATGCACAAAGCAAAAAGTGAAAAAAATTCTACAATCATCTGAAAAATAAGCGTGAAAACAATAAACAAAGGTAAGTTAAAAAATAAAAACAATTAAAAAATCATAAAATTTGTTTTCTTTGAAGGAAAATTTTTATATTTGGGCGCAAAGATTTTAACTCATGAATAATTTTGATATTATTGTTATAGGTTCAGGACCTGGAGGTTACGTGTCAGCCATTCGTTGTGCGCAGTTGGGATTTAAAACTGCCATCATAGAAAAATACTCAACTTTGGGCGGAACTTGTCTTAATGTAGGCTGCATTCCGTCGAAAGCATTGCTTGATTCTTCCGAACATTTTCACAATGCCGTGCATAATTTTGAAAATTTCGGAATTGAAATCAATCCGCCGAAAGTCAATTTGGAGAGAATGATTCAGCGCAAAAACGAAGTGGTTGAACAGACTACCAAAGGTATTGATTTTCTGATGGATAAGAATAAAATTACGGTGTTTCACGGATGGGGGACTTTCATTTCCGGCGCCAGAATTGCCGTAAAAAAAGAAGACGGAAGCAGCGAAGAATTGGAATCCAAGTATTACATCATCGCAACAGGTTCAAAACCGGTAAGCCTGCCTTTCGCTCTGATTGATAAGGAAAGAATTATTACTTCTACGGAAGCCTTGAATCTCAAAGAGATACCAAAACATCTGTTGGTCATCGGCGGAGGAGTTATTGGGCTGGAACTCGGCTCGGTGTATAAAAGATTGGGCTCGGAAGTAACTGTTATTGAGTTTCTTGACAGACTGATTCCAACGATGGACGGTTCGCTGTCCAAAGAACTTCAAAAAGTTTTGAAAAAACAAGGAATAAAATTTTCACTTTCTACTCAAGTTACCGATGTGGTTCGAAATGAAGGAAATGTTGTTGTTCAAGCAGTTGATAAAAATGGAGCAGAAGTTTCCTTTGAAGGAGATTACTGCCTTGTCGCCGTAGGACGAAGACCTTATACAGACGGGCTGGGCTTGGAAAATGTCGGCGTGGAAGTCGATGAGCGCGGGCGCATAAAAGTAAACGAACAGTTGCAAACCAACATTCCGAACATTTATGCCATCGGAGATGTGGTGCAGGGTGCAATGCTCGCTCATAAAGCCGAAGAAGAAGGAATTTTAGTCGCCGAACAATTGGCGGGACAAAAACCTCACATTGACTACAATCTGATTCCGGGCGTGGTATATACTTGGCCGGAAGTGGCGGGAGTCGGCAAAACCGAAGAACAACTGCGGCAGGAGGGAAGGAAGTACAAAACAGGGCAGTTTTCGATGAGGGCGCTCGGACGTTCCCGCGCCAGCGGAGATATTGACGGTTTTGTGAAAATTTTGGCTGATGAAACGACGGACGAGGTCTTAGGCATTCATTTAATAGGTGCGCGCGCCGCCGACTTGATTGCCGATGCCGTATCGTTGCTGGAATACCGAGCCTCTGCTGAGGATATTTCCCGCATGAGCCATGCGCACCCAACCTATGCCGAAGCTATCAAAGAAGCCGCTTTGGATGCCGTAGAAAAACGGGCAATACACAGTTAAAGAGAGCGAAATTGACAGTTGAAGATTAAGGGAACAGTTTATGACGGTATCCCAATTTAGTATTTTATCACTATTAACCGACAATTTCGGGATTTTGTCGGTTAATATTTTATATTACTGATATTTAGGCTGTTATAAACTTTATTTTCGTTTTTTTAAATTACCTCCGTGCGTGCGTGATTTTTTTTATCCAAAATTATTGCATGTATAAAAAAAGTTTTTAACTTTGCGCAAAGTAATTTAATTAATATGCTGTAAATACTTCATTTTCAACTATTTATCAAAATTAGTTTTATCGATTTTTGGCAGTATAATTTCAAAAAATAATTATAATTCAAAATATCATTTTACAACTCATTGAATGTTAGGTGTGTATAAAAAATAGGGCTTATTTAAGTGCCTAATTCAATAAATTTTATCATTAAATTATTAAAAGCAAAGGAAAATGAGAAAGACATTTTTAAAAGTAGGCGTATGCCTAATCGCCGTAATGGCGTTGGTTAGTTGTGGCGGCGGCAATAGTAGTTCGTTGCCCAAAACAGTGGATTTCAAAATGTTATCAAACAAGGAAGAAGTCCAAAAAATTTATGACGAAATCCTGACTCGTTATGGAGAAAATCTTCTTGCGAAGACAGATGAAGTTAAAATTTTCATTGAACGTCGTTCAAAGGAAGGTATGATTAAAAAAGCATCAGAACCTGACGCAATTACTATTTGGGTGGATACTCAAGACCCAAAAAATGTGAAACAACTTTTACGAAACGGCTACTATTCTGATTGGAACGGCGAAGCTGGTTGGCGTGCCCCCGAACAAATGGAAGTACAAGTATCGGGAGATGCGGAAAATTTCCGTTTGGACGACCATTTGTTTAACTTCAAGGAGAAAGTTAGTTTTGACACTTTTTTCAAAGTTTTGACCGATGCCTATAACAAGGCGCTTGATGCTGATAAATATACATATCAGTATATCAAGTACATTACTATCAGCCAAGAGGGTTATAGCATTGATGTATTTGGCATCTTGTCTGCCAATGACCAGGAAAAAAGTCAATATTTTAAGGCAGATTTTGACGGAAAATTCAAGAAATAAAACTGATTAAATTCTTTTTTACAGTACAAAAATGGCGGTTTTCAAAAATCGCCATTTTTGCTTTTTGGAGGAGAATTAGCGGTTAAGTATTAGTATAATTAATGCCAGTCAAAAATTGAAAAATGCCATATTAGTCCGATAGGGTGTTATGTGAATAACCGTAGGTGAGACGGTGGAAATGGCTATTCCACTTATCAATCACACTTATATTGGTCAAAAAACTACTGTCGGATACGCTACACATTGTGTGATTTTGCAATTTCACAAAAAAAAAATCCCAAAAAAGGGATTTTTTTGTAACTGTTATGTTGGTTTTTGTTAGTTCTTTCCTTTTTTTCCTGATTTTG
>JAITOO010000159.1 GCA_031289875.1 Flavobacteriaceae bacterium | reverse complement strand
TTACTTATTCGGCATAACAGTTTTTCCATATCTTCCCGGAGACCAGCGGTGGAATACTCTGCCTTTCTTGTCAAGCAGAAGTGGGCGACTAATCTCAGCGCATTTTTGAAAGATATTTCCTTGGGGAAAAAAGTCGGCTTTATCTGCCGAGCGTGCTATGATTTTGCGAACCATGTTGTATGCCGCCAGGCTGATACCCAATTCTTTTAACAGTATATCAGGCGACTTTCCTCTCAAAACGTTTATATCCATCAGCGTTTTTATTTCTCGAATGGATATTTCTATATCCCAACGCATTGCATATTTCAAGACCATATCCGTTGCACTTATCTTTTCATCGGTTAAGGTGGAATAAAGCGCTGCTTCCGCGTTTCCGTCTTTTGTTGGATAGGTATAAGTGATTCGGCGTAGCCGGATGCTTTCGGGTAATGTTTTCCATTCTTCTTTATCAACATAGTCCGGTCGGTTGCCTTTTTTTATTTCAACCAGCTCATCGCCTTTGCCAAGCGTTTTAATGACAGTATAATTTCTCTCCCGTTTGCCCGGAACGATAATATGTGCTTTTTGAGACAATATCAAACAAAAATGATAATAGCTATTGTACAGGTCATCGGCTAAAAGCAAATCCTTTGGCTTTAATTCCTTTATCATCGGTATAACTAATTGTAATTCCGACTGTTTCCAGCTTCCTGCGGCATACCGGCTGATTTGACCGCTGCCCTGACGAATAAAAACTTGCAACAAGGCTTGAGGAAACCTCCCGTTGCCTTCCACCGGCGGAAACTCGGAGCATATCTCTTCCGTATCCTGTAATTGCACGTAAGTTCCATCGGTTATATACGTATTTAGTCCATACCAGCTCTCTTGCGGCAAATTTCCGAAATCGGCTGAATTATCAAAGATCAATTTTACCAGCTCCGCAGGCAATCGGCCTCTGGCTTTACTATACGCTACCGGACTGCTTGACAAGACATTCGTTGTACTTTTAGGCAGTTTACTTTTATACTGTTTGGGACGACCCATCCGACGAGTCGATTCTTTATCCAATGCTTTTTCTTCTTCCAGTTGCCTGAGTTCTTCCGATTGAAAACGTTGGCTTTGTTCTTCATAAACGTATTTGAACAAATTGACGGATTGCTGCAAACTCTTATCCTCCTGAGTGGCTGATAATAACCAAACTAACAAGGTGTTGCGAACTGTATATACTTTGTCGCGAGGACGCTTCTTTAGCGCCATTTCCCCATATTTCGTCTGCAGATATGATTCTACTGCTTCTTCCGGAAAATCTTCCTTAAAGATGGGGAGCAAATTTAATTGAAGTCGTTTTTTGAACGAAAGACTTAATTCTAATGATCGATTGTCTGTCATATTTTTTTACTGCAAAGATAATGCTTTTTTCTTAATATTAATGACATTATCCATTGGATGGGAATGCACCCGTTGAGTGTAGGGGCGCCCCTTGCGGTCGCCCTAAAATTGGGCAGGGGCAAGCCCAGCCCCTACGAATCGACAATTTGGAATGCACCTAATTTTAGAGTGATTATTTTGATTTGTGTGATTTTGCAATTTCACAAAAAAAAATCCCAAAAAAGGGATTTTTTTGTAACTGTTATGTTGGTTTTTGTTAGTTCTTTCCTTTTTTTCCTGATTTTGCTGTTGTTGGTCCGTAGTGTTCGTAAGCGTGTTTCACGGCTTTATAAACGTCCACTACGCCTCCTGAAACGGAAAGTTGGTCGAAAGTCGTTTCTATTTTCGGACTGTTGATGTTTTCTTCTTCGCCGCCTGCAATTACGGGCGCAGTAGATTTGTTGGCAGTTTTCATTAAAATGTCTTTAACCTGCACTGCCGTCAGCTCAGGAAAATACGCCCAAAGCAGTGCTGCACAGCCTGCTACAACAGGGGAAGCCATACTCGTTCCCTGTAAAAAGCGATATTTGCTTCCGTTCACGGTAGAATAAATTTCCAAACCGGGAGCGAAAATATCTACTTTTTCTTTGCCGTAATTGGAGAAAGATGCTTTCAGATTGTCGTTGTAGCGGGTGCTTGCGCCGACAGTAATCCAGTTGTTTACGAAAGACTTGTTTTCGTTGTCTTTGAAATTGGTCGGAAAGTTAATTTCTTTGTCCACAAATTTATTGTCGTTGCCTGCGGCATGAACCATCAAAACGCCTTTTTTTTCAGCGTATTTCATCGCTTCCCAAACTCTCTCCTTGTTTGGAGAATAATCTTTTCCGAAACTCATGTTAATAACTTTTGCGCCGTTGTCCACTGCATAGAAAATAGCGTTAGCGATGTCCTTATCTCTTTCGTCTCCATCAGGAACAGCTCTGACAACCAATATCTTAGCTACATCTCCTGCGATGCCGTCCATTCCGATATTGTTGTTTCTTTCTGCTGCAATAATACCGGAAACATGCGTACCGTGCAATGCGTCAGGTCCTTCCACTTCGTTGTTTCCATAATCAATCTGAGTGAGGTTGGAATAATCATCGCCGACGATAGCGCGGGTGTCAAGAGTTAAATCTAACTGTTTCAACTGAGTGGAATAATATTTTTCAGCTTCGTCAAGTTGTTCGTCGGCTTCTTTCTGAATTTCGTCCGCCGTTTTTCCTGCCAAACCGGGATTTTGCGCCATTTGCAAAAAAAATTCTTTCAATTGAGGTTCAATGAAAGATGCGGCGTTGATATTGTCTTCCGTCAAAGGTTTTCCTTCCAAGCCCTGCTTCAACACCATGATCATCATGCTTACCCTTTCTTTTGAAGCCTGTATGTCTTCCAAATTATTTTTAGCCTTGTTCCACGTTTTGTCATAATCAACTTTGGCGCGCAGATATTCCTGAAATTCCTTTGGTTGTTTTGCTTGGGCAGCTTTATTTTTCGAACTGTCGTTACCTTCGAAAATGGGCTGATACTGAGCGACAATACGCGCTTTTTCATAAGTATCAATGTCCACATCTTTGCCGTCTTTTCCTCCGATGAAGTCCCAGCCGTGAATGTCGTCAATGTAACCGTTGCGGTCGTCGTCAATGCCGTTTCCTGCGATTTCTTTCAGATTTGTCCAGATGTTATTCTGCAAATCGGGGTGCGTAATCTGCACTCCGCTGTCAATAACACCGACTACTATCGGCGAAGGTTTCAGTCCTTTGGACTTCAAAAATGCCAAAGCATCGTCTGTGCCTACTCCGTAAACACCTGTTTTTTCAAAATCCTGATGATACCAGGTTTTCAGCGCAATGCTGTCTGCTGCAAAATTTGCCTGTGCATTTGCGGCTGCTGTTCCGAAAATTAAGGCAAGGGCGAAAAATAATTTTTTCATGTATTATGTATTTTTAATTTTTTCTATATAAGTCGCAAATTTCGCACCAATGTTACAAATCAAGTCCAAAATTGATAAATCGTTCATGAAATCAAAACGGTCGGAAAAAACTTGAATGTACTCGGGATTCTGCCATTCGCTTATTTTTTTGGCATTGAAAAGCATTCGGGCATCATCTGTGTTTTCAGGAAGTTTGATGTATTCTTCTGTCAATTCGTATTGCAAATTCAAATTCAATTTTTGATTGACCCAATCGAGCGTTTTCAGGTTCAAATCGAACAAAAAAGTTTCTTTTTTTTCAAAAATCGGAGCTAAATCATCTTCGTAATATTCAAAATACGGAGAGCTTTGATAAGCAGATTGTATTGATTTCCAATGCAGTTTCTGCCACGCATCGGCGTAAGAAATTTTGATGTCTTTTACAACCCGCGCCCCTGAATGTTCTATCGGCACAACAAGAGGAAGCCGCCCGTTTGCGCCCTGAATGACGCATCGATTGCGGTATGTCTGCTTGGGAAAATTTTCCTGATGTTCCAGTTTGATGTTTTCATATTGCAGCCATTCCACAAAATAGGAAATTGGAGCAAAATAGAAATTGGGCAGAATAACCGTTTTTTTCACTGATAATTATAGTTTTTAACTTCTGCAAAAATACGGTAATTTTTTATGGTGGAGGGAGAGTTTTATTGAAAACTACAATTTTTTCTAAGTACGTTAATCGAAATTACTTTTTTCTCACGATTATTGTTTTTAACTTTGCGCCATTATTATAATTTTAAAAATCAAATAATATGCCTTATTTATTCACATCTGAATCAGTATCGGAAGGGCACCCCGACAAAGTTGCCGACCAAATATCAGACTCCATTTTGGACAATTTCTTAGCTTTTGACCCGGATTCCAAAGTGGCATGCGAAACTTTGGTTACGACAGGGCAGGTAATATTGGCGGGAGAAATCAAATCCAGTATCTATATTGATGTACAGCAAATAACAAGAGACACCATTGCAAAAATAGGATATACCAAAAGCGAATATAAATTTGAAGCGGAATCTTGCGGAATTTTGTCTGCTTTGCACGAACAGTCTAAGGACATCAACCGCGGCGTGGACAAAGCAACCAAAGAAGAACAAGGCGCAGGCGACCAGGGAATGATGTTCGGCTATGCCACCGGCGAAACCGACAACTATATGCCGTTAGCGTTGGACTTGGCGCACAGTATTTTACAGGTTTTGTCTAAAATCAGAAAAGAAGGAAAACAAATGACCTATCTTCGCCCCGATGCCAAAGCTCAGGTTACAATTGAATATTCCGACGACAACAAACCTCTCGGAATTGACACCATTGTGCTTTCCACTCAACACGATATGTTCGACGATGAAATAATCGTGCTGAGAACTATCGCAGACGACGTTAAAAACATTGTCATTCCGCAGGTAAAAGCAGAATCCAAAGACGAAATAAAACCTTTGTTCGACGGAGACATCACCTATCATATCAATCCGACGGGGAAATTTGAAATCGGCGGACCTCATGGCGATTCAGGCTTGACGGGAAGAAAAATTATCGTTGATACCTACGGCGGAAAAGGTGCGCATGGCGGCGGAGCTTTTTCCGGAAAAGACCCTTCCAAAGTCGATAGAAGCGCAGCCTATGCTACACGCCACATTGCCAAAAATCTCGTAGCGGCAGGCGTTGCCGACGAAGTGCTGGTGCAGGTTTCCTACGCTATCGGCGTTACAGAGCCGTGTGGCGTTTATGTAAACACTTATGGCACCTCAAAAGTCAAACTTTCCGATGGAGAGATTGCCCAAAAAGTAGAAAAATTGTTCGATTTGCGCCCTTACGCTATTGAGACGAGACTGAAACTTAGAAACCCAATTTACGTAGAAACAGCAGCTTACGGGCATATGGGACGTAAAAATGAAACAGTCAAAAAACGCTTTGAACGAAACGGCGACAGCGGAAAAACAGAAGTCAGAGAGCTGGAAGTTGAACTTTTTACATGGGAAAAATTGGATTATGTTGATAAAATCAAAGAAGCATTTGGCTTATAAATTAAAATTATAAATGGCGCAGATTTTGGCAGTTGATTTTGGCGAAAAGCGTTGCGGGCTTGCTGTTACGGACGACATGCAGATTATAGCCAGCGGGCTGGCGGGAATTTTCACAGAAGAATTGATTCCGTTTTTGGAAAAATATTTCACAGAAAATTCCGTTGAAACGCTGGTCATCGGTTTGCCGACGAGACTGAACGGCGAATTGTCAGAAGTGGAAACATCAATTCAGAAATACATAAAAAAAATTTCCAACCGTTTTCCCCGCCTTCCGATTGAGCGGATGGACGAGCGGTTCACTTCCAAAATAGCTTCGCAAGCAATCAGCCAAAGCGGAAAAAATAAAAAACAGAGAGAAAACAAACATTTACTGAACGAGGTCAGCGCCGTGCTGATACTTCAATCCTATTTAGAGAAAAAACAAAGATAGATTATGATTTTACCGATATACGCTTACGGCGACCCGATTTTGAGGAAAGAAACAATAGAAATTGATAAAAATTACCCTGATTTGCCTCAGTTGATAAAAAATATGTTTGAGACAATGCACTCTGCGAACGGCGTCGGTTTGGCAGCTCCGCAGATCGGGCTAAATATCCGTTTGTTCATAATTGATGCTACGCCTTTTTCGGAATATGAAGAATATGAGGCAATTAAAGATAGATTTGTGAATTTTAGACGGGTTTTCATCAACGCTAAAATTTTGAAGAGAGAAGGCGAATTGATGAAGTTCAACGAGGGCTGTCTGAGCATTCCCGAAATTCACGAAGACGTAAAACGTCCGGAATCAATTACTATCGAATATTACGATGAAAATTGGAACAAGTGTACGGAAACTTATGACGATGTGCGGGCTAGGGTCATCCAGCACGAATACGACCACATTGAGGGCATTTTATTTACCGATTTGCTCTCTCCTTTGAAGAAAAAGTTGATTAACAGAAGATTAACTGATATTACCAAAGGAAATATCAAAGTGGGTTACAAAATGAAATTTCCAAAATAATTTTGCGTTTTTTTTACTTAAAATTGATGAAAAATTAATAAAATACGACTAAAACATACCAAACATAATGGATTTAACAAAGATTATAACAGTTACAGGAAAACCCGGATTATTTGAATTAGTATCGCAGACCAAAGGCGGATTTGTTGTGAAAGACATGATTTCCTTGAAGAAACAGCCGATAAGTTCCAGTGGACAAGTGAGTTTGCTGCAAAATATTTCGATTTTCACCGATGAGGCGGAAGTTCCTTTGATTTCTGTGTTGATGAATATCGCCAAGAAACACAATTACAGTACAATAGATTTCGCAAAAAACGATTTTCAAAATCTGCGGAAAATAATGGAAGAAGTGCAGCCCGATTATGCCAAAGACCGTGTGTACGATTCTGACTTGAAAAAAGTTTTTTCATGGTATAACATACTGATAAACAGTAAAACAATCACCGAAGAGAGCATCAAAAAACTCGAAGAAGAAGAGGCTGATTCGGAAATTAGTAAATCAGAGGATGTGCCTGCGAGCTAACTTGTTAAATATCAACATATTGATATATCAGCACATCAGAATATTATGAATACAAGAGAAGAAAACCTGCGTGCGTTCAACCGTCTGCTGGACATCATGGACGATTTGCGGGAAAAATGTCCTTGGGACAAAAAACAGACCTTTCAATCGCTGAAAAACAACACGATAGAAGAAACTTACGAACTTGCAGATGCCATTCAGAAGCAAGATTTGGACGAAATCCGCAAAGAACTCGGCGATTTGGCGCTTCACTTGGTGTTCTATTCTAGAATTGCTTCTGAAAATCAATCATTTGACATCGGTGATGTATTGAACGGAATTTGTGATAAGTTGATTTTCAGACATCCGCATATTTACGGAAATATCCAAGCTGACAATGAGGAAGAGGTTAAAAAAAATTGGGAAAAACTAAAACTGAAAGAAGGCAGAAAGTCTGTGCTGGAGGGCGTTCCATCGTCTTTGCCGTCGCTGATAAAGGCGTACCGCATTCAGGAGAAAGTGAAAGGCATCGGCTTTGAGTTTGAAAATAATGCACAGATTTTCGATAAAATCAAAGAAGAAATTTCAGAGTTTGAAAATGAGACAGATACCGCCCGAAAAGAAGAGGAATTTGGAGACATTTTGTTTTCTATAGTTAATTTTGCGAGATTTAACCACATTCACCCCGAAGATGCTTTGGAAAATACCAACCGCAAATTCATCGCCCGCTTTCAAAAAATGGAGGATTTGGCGGAAAAAGCTCACCGTAACTTATCAGAACTTTCTCTGAATGAGTTAGATGAATTGTGGGAAGAAGCAAAAAAAACGGAATGATTAAATAATCCTTAAATGATTAATAATAATTTTTTGTAGAAGAAATTCAAACAATTAAGGCATTATAAAAAAGGCTGTTCCAAGAAAGGGCAGCCTCTTTTAATTGATAGTCTAAACCAAATAATTGATAGTCTAAACCAAAAATTATTTTTTTCTTTTCGCTTTTTGAACTTGCGTTTGTTTTTGCTGTTCCTGCGCTTGTTGCATCAAATCGTTCATTTTCTGCCGCCATTTGCTTTGTTTTTTCGCAGGTTTGGCTCTGTTTTCCTGAATTTTTGCATGAATTTTTTTCTCGTCAATCATTACATTTTTGATGAAAATAATCAACAGAATATTGATGGCGTTGGACACCAAGTAATACCACGAAAGTCCTGACGCATAGGAATTTAACCAGAAAATAAACATCACGGGCATCAAATACATCATGAAGCGCATGTCGGGCATTCCTTCTTGGGTTGGAGCTTGCATGGTAGAAGTGGACATTTTGGTATATATCAGTAAAACAGCACAATACAAAATTGTGAACAAACTAATATGGTTTCCATAAAAACTCGAAAGCAGAGGAATCTGCGTACTCCATTGATAAATAGAGTCATACGCCGTCAAATCATCTGCCCAAAAGAAAGGTTTTCCTCTCAGTGCGATGTTGTTCGGGAAAAATCGGAACAGAGAATAGAAAATGGGAATCTGAATCAATGCGGGAAGACAGCCAGCCATCGGGTTTACGCCTGCTTTACGGTAAAGTTCCATTGTGCCCTGCTGTTTTTTCACGGCATCAGCATTTTTGTTTTTCTCGTTCAGCTCGTCGATTTCGGGCTTCAAAACGCGCATTTTTGCGCTCTGAATGTACTGTTTGTACATAATGGGCGAGGTAACTAATTTCACCACAATGGTCATCAGGAATATAATCCAGCCTGCGGCAATGCCCCATTTCGACAACAGTTGATAAATCCATAAGTAAAACACATCGAGCCACTTGGTCCAGCCGTAAGGCACGTTGTAGGAAAATTGTTTGCTCTTTCCATCGGCAGTTTTGTAGGTTTTCAGCAAATCATAATCCAGTGGGAGAAAATCCCAAGTATAATTTTGATTGATTTCGTTATTCTGAATCGGAACAATAGAATTGAAAGTGAAGTCCTTTAAATACTGAGGGTTATCGTGTTCAGGTGTCAATGTTCCTTTGGTTTGGGTAAATCCGTTTTCAGATTCTAAAATTGTAGCAAAAAACTGCTGTTTCACACTTATCCAGTTGAGTTTGTCCTTGTCTTCGGTGAAGCCGTTAGTGTCGTAATCTGTTTGAGAATAGTCGTTTAAACTGTAACGAAACTCCGTGTAAATCAGCTCCTGAGATTTGCCTTTTTCCAAAGCCAGAGCGTTCTGCTGCCAAGACAAATCGGCATTCGGTGCGGAAGTTATCTGAGACAGTCCCTGCGTGGCGATAGAAAATTTCAGCGAATAATCGCCTGCCAATTCGTATTTGAACTGAATGAAAGCTCCGCTCGACAAAGAAGCAGTAAAAGCAACCACATTTCCCTGTACGGACGGCACGAAAATCAAATCGCGGGTATTGATAACCTTTCCCGATTTGTCTTTGAAAGAAATATTAAAATCTGTATTGGAATTGTTGATTAAATACAGAGGTTTCTTATGTGCCTGATTTTCTTGGTCATACGAAGTCCAGTCTTTCAAGCTCGCTTCTCGAAGCTGTGCGCCCTGCGTGCTGATTTTAATGTCCAAATGCTTGTTAGACAGAGGGAGCAGTTCTACTTTTGCCTGCACTGACGAATCTAATTTGACAGGTTCCGGTATTATCGCTTTGGCAACTGTCTGGCTGACTGCCTGCGTTTGAGATTTCTGCTCCGTTTTTTGAGCCGTCTGTGTTTTTTCCTGTTCTTTGTTTGAATAAAAAAGCCAACCCATAAGGATTAACCCAATTAAAATGAAACCTATAAGTTGGTTTTTGTCAAATTTTTCTTGCATTCTTGGTTTTATTAAGTTGATATTGCAATGAAGCGTTGATAAATGCGATGAACAGAGGGTGCGGAGAGGCAACCGTGCTTTTGTATTCGGGGTGATATTGTACGCCGACATAGAACGGGTGGTCATTTAATTGGATAATTTCCACCAAACCCGTGTCAGGATTCGTCCCGACGGCTTCCAAACCGTTTTTTTCGTATTCTGAAAGATATTCGCTGTTGAACTCGTATCTGTGTCTGTGTCTTTCCGTGATATTTTCCGACTGATAAATTTCTTCAAGCGCCGAGCCTTTTTTCAAATTGCACGCCCATAAGCCGAGCCTCATCGTTCCGCCTTTGTCGGTAACGCCTTTCTGCTCTTCCATGAGGCAGATTACAGGATAGGGTGTTTGAGAGTTAAACTCCACGCTGTCTGCATTTTTTAAGCCCAAAACGTTGCGTGCAAATTCGATAACGGCAATCTGCATTCCCAAACAGATTCCAAACAACGGAATTTTGTGAGTGCGGGCATAATAGCAAGCGATGGTTTTTCCCTCAATCGCACGGTCTCCGAAACCGGGCGCAATGATAACGCCTTTCACTCCGCTCAGTAAATCTGAAACGTTTTCAGGAGTAACGTCTCCGCTGTAAATCCAACGGATATTGACTTTAGTTTCGGTGTTTGCGCCTGCGTGAATCAGAGCTTCCACGATGGATTTGTATGAATCTTGCAAAGAAACGTACTTGCCGACCAAAGCGATTTCCACTTGGTTTTTCGGCTGTTTGTATCTTGACAGGAAATCGTTCCATTTTTCCAAATCGGGTTCTTTTTCGGACGGAAGTCCCAATTCATTCAAAACCAGAGAATCAAAATTTTGTTTGTGAAGATATATAGGAACTTCGTAAATGGTCGGAAGGTCTAAACTTTCGATGACATGATTGATGTCCATATTGCAGAACAATGCCAGTTTTGCCCGAATATCTTTGTTGATGTGGTGTTCCGTTCGGCAGACCAAAAAATTTGCCTGCACGCCGTTTTCCATCAACTGGCGGACGGAATGCTGCGACGGTTTGGTTTTCAACTCGCCGCTTGAAGCGAGGTATGGAATTAAAGTCAGGTGAATGACGATAGAGTTTTGATAGCCGAGTTCCCAGCGGAGCTGGCGCACGGTTTCGATATACGGCAGAGATTCGATGTCCCCAACCGTCCCGCCGATTTCAATGATGATGATGTCGAAATTTCCTGTCTTGCCCAAAATTTTAATCCTCCGTTTAATTTCGTTGGTAATGTGCGGAATAATCTGCACAGTCTTGCCGAGAAAGTCGCCTCGCCTTTCTTTATTGATAACGGTTTGATAAATTTTTCCTGTTGTAACGTTATTGTCTTTGCTCGTCGGGCTGTTCAAGAATCTTTCATAATGTCCCAAGTCCAAGTCGGTTTCTGCGCCGTCTTCTGTAACGTAGCATTCTCCATGTTCATACGGATTGAGCGTTCCGGGATCCACGTTGATGTAGGGGTCTAATTTTTGAATAGTTACCCGATAACCTCTGGCTTTCAGCAACATACCAAGAGAAGCGGAGACAATACCTTTTCCAAGCGAAGAGGTAACGCCGCCTGTAACGAAAATGTATTTGGGAGAAACGGACATATTTTTTATAATTTTTTTTAAAAGCTAATACAATAAAAAAAAGGCAAGCTACCTGCATCACACCGCTACAACCGTTTACCTTTGCTGCGTTCCCGCCCTGGAGGATTCACAGGAGCTGGTTGTGCAGGACTTGCCTGTGCAAAAATAAGACTTTTTGTGAAAATGGCAAAAATTAATCTGAAAAGTATTTGTT
>JAITOO010000157.1 GCA_031289875.1 Flavobacteriaceae bacterium | reverse complement strand
ATACTTTACATATTGACTGGTTTGATAACCCGCAATGTTTTTGCCACAACGCATCATATTTTTGCATAACCCTTTGATGTAGCTGTGTATATCTACCTTGCGCAATTAATGGCAGATCGGCTTCTTTAATCTTTAGATGTAACATGACCTTTTTTATGGCAAAGGTATAAATTATTTCTCATATATCAACCGATGGTGGTATATAAAAGAATTTGATAAGGCAAAATTGTTTAAAGTAAATCAGTATTGGGAAAGAAAAAAATAAACAAGCATTATGCCCGAATCTCAAAACATAGAATACAAGTCCTCATGGCACGATGATTATCTCAAATGGGTGTGTGGCTTTGCCAATGCACAAGGAGGACGGATTTATATCGGCAAAGATGATGCCTCAACTGTTGTAGGTTTGCCTGACCAAAAGAAACTAATGGAAGAAATTCCCAACAAAATCAAAAACAATATGGGAATTACTGCCGAAGTCAATCTTTTACAGGAAGACGGCAAAGATTTTATCGAAATCGTAGTGCAGCCCTATTCCGTACCGATTTCCCTGCGTGGCAGGTATTATTACCGCAGCGGCAGTGTGAAACAGGAATTAACAGGTGCAGCATTGAATGAATTTTTACTAAAACGAGCAGGTCAAACTTGGGATAATGTAATTGAACCGCGAGCTACTTTTGCCGATATTGATGAAAAATCAGTTAAGGCATACATAGTAATGTCGAAAGAAAAGGGGCGTTTGCCCAATGTTGAAGGTCTGACAATAGAAGAAATTTTTGATAAACTGCGGCTTACCGAAAACGGACAACTCAAACGCGCTGCAATAATCTTGTTCGGCAAAGACCCCCTGTCGTTTTTATCCTAATGTGTTCGAAAAAATAGGGCGTTTTGCCAAAGATGATGCCGATTTGCGTTTTCAGGAAGTGGAAGAAGGGAATATCATTATACTGTTACGTAATGTTTTAGAGCAGTTAAACCATAAATTCTTCATTCGGAATATCGAATTTGAGGGATTTTTCCGCGTTGAAAAGGGCGAATATCCCGTGCCTGCATTACGAGAAATGTTGCTCAATGCTATGGTACACCGCAATTATATGGGTAGTTTTACCCAAATCCGTGTATATGATGATAAGATTAACATTTGGAACGATGGCGGTTTGCCCGAAGGAATAAGTTTAGAATCGTTAAAACGCTCACACTCTTCAAAGCCACGCAATTTACTCATAGCAGATGTGTGTTTCAAAGGCGGGTTGATTGATGCTTGGGGACGCGGTACAATCCGAATAATAGACACTTGCAAAGAGGCAGGATTGCCAGACCCCGAACTGATAGAGCGGGACGGTGGATTTTTGGTTACTCTTTTCAAAAACAACCTAACGGAAGAGCAGTTGGTAAAACTCGGACTTAATCAACGACAAATAAAAGCAGTTGAATTTGTGAAAGAAAAAGGGAAAATCACCAACAAGGAGTATCAAGCAATAAATGCAACGTCCGAAAGAACAGCTTCTCGCGAAATATCGGAACTTGTTAAATTCAGTATATTAGAACAAGCAGGATCATTTGGCGCAGGTAGTTTTTACCAATTAAAAACGCCATAATAACGCCAATGCTGCCACGATAACGCCAAGTAATAAGGCAGATACAATTCAAAATCAATAATATATCCAGACAAAATTTAAATTTTTATTCACCTAAAAAAAATTCCATCTTAAATTTCCACTCCTTAGTTGCATTCAGATTTTGAATCTGCGGATTCAAACTTTTTAAAAAAAATATTATTTCATTTTGAGAAAATCCGTACTTTTGGAGGTCTTTTTTGTAAAGACACCGCACTTGGCAGGGCTATATTTTTGCCGAATTTATTAATTTTATAATTGTAAATGATTGATATACAAACACAACCCACTCTTTCAGAGATTCAAAATTTCAAGGGCAAATACCCCAAACAAATTTGGTCGCTGTTTTTTACGGAGATGTGGGAACGCTTCTGTTTTTACGGCAACCGCGGGATGCTCTCGGTTTTTATGACGGATATTCTGCTGATGACCAAACAAGAATCAAGTTTGAAATATGGCGCAATCCAAGCTTTTGTTTATGCTTTCACCTTTTTGGGAGGGCTTTTTGCCGATAAAATTTTGGGCTTTCGGAAGTCCCTCTTTTGGGGCGGTTTACTCATGATTGTCGGCAGTTTCCTCTTAGGTGCAGACGCTCAAAAATTTTTCTATTTCGGAATCTGTCTCATCATCGTCGGGACGGGCTTTTTCAAACCGAATATCTCCACGATGGTTGGCGAACTCTATCATGAAGGCGATATTCGCCGTCAGGCAGGGTTTAATCTCTTTTATTCAGGCATCAACATTGGCGCACTGATTGGCGGCGCAGTCTGTGTTTCTGTCGGAAAAATGTATTCGTGGAATTTGGCTTTTTCCCTGTCGGGAATTTTTATGGTTATAGGGTTGATTACCTTTTATTTATCGAAGAAAAATTTAGGAACTATCGGGCTTCAGCCTCAAAATATTTCGAAAAATAAAAACGGAAAAATTTATGAAATCGGCGTTTACGTTTTGTCGCTGTTGTCGTTGCCTTTTGTCTTTATGATGATTAGAAACACAGATTACACCGACCTTTTCATGTACATTGTGGGACCTTTGACACTGATTTATTTGTTCTATGAAATGAGCAAATTGAAATGGACGGAAAACCGAAAACTCCTTGCTGCACTGATTTTCATTACATTTTCCATATTTTTTTGGGCGTTTTTCGAGCAGGCAGGCGGTTCGCTCAGTCTGTTCGCCAAAGACAATCTTCACACAAATCTGCTGTTTCTCAATATCGACCCGAATGTCGTGAACAACGGAGTAAATTCTGTTTTTGTAATTATTTTCAGTCCGCTTGTCGGATTGTTGTGGTTAGCTTTGGCGAAAAGAAAAATTGAACCCAACGCCATTGTGAAATTCGGTCTCGGATTTCTCTTTCTCGCAGGCGCATTTTTTACTTTTTATTACACACGGTTTTTTATGACCCCTGACGGGAAAACTTCGCTCAACATTTTTGCGCTGGCATACTTAATCATCACTTTTGGAGAACTTTGTCTCTCGCCGATAGGTCTTTCGCTGATGACTCAGCTCTCGCCGAAAAAACTTTGGGGCGTGATGATGGGGATGTGGTTCTTAGCTTCCGCTTACGGACAATATGCGGCGGGAATATTGGGCGCAGAAATGGCGGCTAAACCAAATGCAACTTTGGCGGAAAATCTTTTTGCCTACACCTCAGGGTACAAGCAACTTTCGTTCTATGCGCTGATTTTGGGAATTGTACTGATTGCGATTTCGCCGTTAGTAAAAAAACTCATGGGAAAAGCGAATGACGAGGACAAAAAAAATTATGAAGAAGATTTTAACAAAAAAACAATGATATATGACTGATACACAAATACAAAAAGGACATCCAAGAGGCTTATACCTTTTGTTTTTTACAGAAATGTGGGAACGGTTTTCCTATTATGGAATGCGGGCGCTTTTCGTCTTGTTTATGACTAAGGCGCTGTTGATGACTAACGAAGATGCGTCAAATATTTATGGAAATTACACGGGATTGGTTTACCTTACGCCGCTTTTGGGCGGATATTTGTCTGATAGATATTGGGGCAACCGCAAAAGTATTTTTCTCGGCGGAATTTTAATGGCAATCGGACAGTTTTTAATGTTCATCAGTGCGAGTTTCCATGACCAGCAGGCGCTTGCCATAACCATGATGTGGGCAGGCTTGACGACGTTAATCGTCGGAAACGGATTTTTCAAACCCAACATTTCCACAATGGTCGGTCAGCTTTATACCAAAGAAGATACGCGGGTGGATTCGGCGTTTACCATTTTCTATATGGGCGTAAATTTAGGCGCATTCTTTTCGCCGCTTATCTGCGGTTCACTCGGAGATACCGGAGACCCTGCCGACTTTAAATGGGGTTTTTTAGCAGCTTGTATTGGCATGATTGTCAGTCTAATATCTTTTGAGTTGTTGAAGAAAAAATATGTGAGAGGATTAGACGGACAAGCAATTGGAACGCCCGTAAGAAAATCTGATTTAAAAGTTTTAGGTCTGGTTATAGGCTGTATCGCATTGATTTTCTTTTTGTTCAATTTTGTAGATATTACTCAGTGGATTTTTGGTTTGTTTAATGCCGGAATGCCTTCGTGGCTCGCCAGATTTGACCTGATTTTCTGGCTGGTAGTGATAGCCTTTGCAGCAGTTTTCGTGTTTTTTATGATGGACAAATCTTTGGACAAAATAGAACGAGACAGGATTATTGTCATCTTTGTACTGGCTTTTTTTGTGATTTTCTTTTGGAGCGCATTTGAACAGGCAGGCGCTTCGCTTACGATTTTTGCCGACCAAAACGTAAATCGAGACGTTCCGTTTTCTCTTAATAAATGGCTGATTTTCATTATATTGTCAGCCTTGCTTTATTCCTTGTCAAAATTTCTGGAATGGTTTTTTGAGTGGAAAAAGAACACCCATCTTATCATTTCCGCCATCGGAATAGTGCTGTTTTTAGGTTTGGTTTTAATAGGAAAAATCACTACGGCAAGTTTTGAAAACGTTCCGGCAAGCTGGTTTCAATCGGTAAATCCTTTCGTTATCGTTACCTTTGCTCCGATAGTTTCTTGGCTTTGGGCGCAATTAGGAAACAAGCAGCCGTCTGCGCCTACCAAAATGGCATTCGGTTTGCTGTTTGTAGCTTTGGGTTTTTTACTCATCGCTTTCGGCGTGAAAGGAGTGGATAGTACAGTTAAAATCAGTATGTTATGGCTGGTTGGAATGTATTTTCTTCACACTATCGGCGAATTGTGTTTGTCTCCAATCGGGCAGTCAATGGTGGCTAAACTGTCTCCGCTGCGTTTTTCTTCGCTGCTTATGGGTACGTGGTTTATGGCAAATGCTATCGCCAATAAAGTAGCAGGAATGCTTAGCAGTATGATACCTCCGGGCGCCGGAGAACACGCCGCAACTGCTTCGGGGACAGCAGAATACAAGTCTCTTTTCGGCTATCAAATTACCAATTTGTATGAATTTTTCATCGTTTTCATTGGAATAAGCGGTATTGCTGCGATAATTTTGTTTTTCCTGAGCAAAAAATTGATGAAAATGATGCACGGTATACGGTAGTTATGGATTATGATTTTGTCGCATCAAGTGTTTTTGCGAAGCGGAAGCAGAACAAAAATATTCGGATGAGCAAAACTGAAAAATATAAATAATTAAAAAATTAAAATTATGATTTCATCGGCATATTGTCGCTTTAAAATTTTATTTCTGCTTGCACCCTTTTTTCTTTTTTCACAACAGAAAACGGAAGATTTGGTGCAGTGGAAAACCATTCAGCAGGCGGACAGTTTGCAGCAGGCAGGCGACAAAAGGCTGCTCTACGTAGATGTCTATACCGACTGGTGCGGTCCTTGCAAAATGATGGACAAGGATACTTTTCGCAATCAGAAAGTTGCGGATTATCTGAACGAAAATTTCATTCCCGTGAAATTTAATGCTGAGACCAAAGAAACTGTGGCTTTTAAAGGACGGATTCACAAGTATATAGATTCAGGAAGAAGCGGAATCAACGCACTGTCGTTTTTTCTCCTCAACGGAAGTGTGCGTTATCCGTCCGGTGCATTGGTAGATACCTATGGAAATACGATAATCGTCATTGCAGGTTATTTTGAGCCGCAGACATTCCTGCCGGGAATTGCGGAAGTGAAGGAGCAGGTGCAGAAGTTCCTCAACGCAAGGGAAAATCAACCGTAAAAGAGCCTTGAATTTGAGTGTTCCAAACGCTCAGTTTTGCTGTTTTCATGCGGGGTTTCATATTTTCCCAATAAGTTGGGTGGGTGTTTCCCGTGAAAATAATTTCTTTAGCGGAAAACATCTTTTCGGAAAAAGGAATATCTCCGCTGACTATCAAATAATCAACGGAATCTTCGATTTTTGAAAAATCTTTGTTAATCACTTGAATTTTCAGGTTTTCCCATTGATATGTTTCATTGTAATTCAATGTTTTATTTTCTTCGTTTTCAATTCTTTCGCCTGTGAGGTAGGGATCTGTAACAAATTTTTCAGTTTGCGCAGAATCGCTTTTTAAATCTTTGAAAATCAGAATGTTTCTACCATATCTGAATCCTAATAATGGATTTTGATAATCATAAAAAACGATGAAATTTTCTTTTTGAGAAGAAAGGTAATATTCTGTGAATCTGACAGTTTGGAATAATAACAAAAAAACAAGAACAGGAAAAACAGTTTTCATTTCGGGCTTCGACAGAAAATATTTTAAGAGAATAATGGCAGAAATTAGAAATATCAACTCAAAGATATTCAATGAAATACGTTGAAATAAAAACATTTTCAGGGAAGAAATCCAGTGCGTTCCATCAATCAAAATTTGAATTAAGAAATCGTAAACAATGTTGAAAAAATGCTGTATGAAAATGGGAACAAACATTGTAAATATTTCTATTACAGAGAAATAGGTAATCAAAAAAGAATACGGAATCAACAGCATATTGGCGGGAACAGACATCAGTGAAAATTGATGAAAATAAAACATTACAAAAGGCATCGTTCCCAGCTGGGCTGCCAAAGTGATAGACAAAGGTTCTATAAACCAATCATTTAGCTTTGTTTTTGAAGTTTTCAAAAATTTAAAAATCGGCGGAGCAAGCCAAGCCATAAAAAACACAGCAGCATAACTTAATTGAAATCCAACGGAATAAAATTCATTTGTGTTGAAAATCAAAATGATAAGAGCTGAGAGAGACAGGCTGTGATACAGGTTCGATGGTCGTTTCAGCAATTCAAAAAAGTAGAAAATTGTAATCATCAGGCAGGCGCGGAATACAGAAGCTGTCAAACCAACGAAACAGCCGAACAACCAGACAAATACGAGCGAAGTGAGTATTGTAATTCTGCGGTTTTTCCGCCCCAATGAAAACTTCAAAATCCAGAAAATCATCCCAAAAATAAAGGCAACGTGCATTCCGGAAATAGCAATCAAGTGTATTACGCCCGCTCTGGAATAGGCGTTGATGTTGTCCTGCTTCATTTCTGAGCGGTCGCCGAGCAAAAAAGCTTTGAGAAATTCTTTAGAATCGGAGCGGAGTGAAGATTCATCGACTTTTTGTGAGACTTTTTGATTGAAGTCCTTGATTTTGAACCACAAAGATGAATGCGCTTCCTGCGACAGAATTTCATCAACCGACGCCATTCTTAGAATTTTTTGCCGATTCAAAAATTTCTGATAATCAAATTGATGCGGATTTTTCGGCGGAGAGATTTCCCGAAATTTTACCAGCATTTGATACCGATTTCCCTGCGTCAAAACAGAATTGAATTTTTGTTTGTTCAGCAGGAGCAAAACTTTTCCCGAAGTTGAAATTTGCTGGTTTTTGTATGAAACTACTTCAATTTCAGCAAAATATTTACGATTTTTATCGTTGGAATTTTTCTGTTCCTCAATTTTTGCCCAAACCATTTGATATGAGTTATTTTCCTCAAAATGAGTATAACTGTCCGTCGGAACGACAGAATGAACCCCTGCCAAAGAATATCCGAGCATGCCCCACAAAATCAGTAGAAAAATGCTGAAAACCGTCCTGAAATTCATTATTTTGGCAATAAAAATCAAAAAAACAAAGATACAGAGAAAAACTGCCGACGAAATTTTCCACGAAATACTAACATAAGGAAATGCCAAAACTCCCACCAAAAAAGCGGTTAAATAGAACGCAAAAGGCTGTCTGTTAATGTCTAAAATCACATTATGTCTCTTTATTATATCTTTGCAACAAAAATAAAGATTTTGTTTTTAAGTGTAATCCGAAATCACAATAATTTTTGGGGAATTGGTAAATTTACAGAGAAGCATAGAGGTTAACTTGCAGATAATCAAACTTAAAAGACTTTGATTTCTATGGATAATTACCAATCCCCATTGAGTGCGAAATCCATGTTGCAAATAATTCAGGCAAATTCCACACAGGATAACTGTTTTGCCAAATTGTGCAATCCCTCTTGAATTTCTTTTTTTCTTTTTTCGGACGGCGTTTTTATGCCATAGATATATTTTGCCATAAGGCTTTTATTGATACCGATTTGTTTGGCGAATGAAGAAACATTGATTTGCGGGTGCATTGAAAAAAAATCTCCTATTGGGTTTGATTTAGGTTCTTCGTCCGAAAAGAAACTGCTTATATGAATATCCTCGTCCAAGTTTTCCCATCGAATATCATCTTTAAATTTTCCGATTTTAAAATTCAAAAGCTCCGCTTCTGTTGCATTTTTCAGTATGGGAAAGGCTTCCAACGGTCTGCTGAAAACTTTACCTTCCTCTGTTTCTATAAAAATTCTCCCTTTGGAAAACCGGATTTTTTCTATTGTTTTCATTTTCTTTTTTTTTAATTTTCGTGATATTCATTCCACGCCCTGATAAATTCTTCTTTGTATAACTCTATAATTACCAATGCTTTTTTTATATCTTTGGGCTTTATGTTTTTATTTTCTACAATCTCTGTTACCGGAACTAAATTTATTTTTGCTTTTCCGTCGCCGTTTTCAATATGAACATGAATGGGTGTATGTTCTTCTGAATAAAAGTAAAAGCGAAGACCGAAAATGTTTAACAAGGTTGGCATATCTTTTTATTTTTATACTACAAAGGTAGGGATAAATTTTTATCCCCTACAAATATTTTTATGTTTTTTCATTTTCTCAAATATTCCGTATTTCTAAATTTTACGTAACATTGAATATTTTTTGTAATTTATTTTCAATATTTTAAATCACCTGTTACGTAAAAAATGGCGGAGTTAGGGTTTAAAGAGAAGAATACAGAAGTTAAATCTGCGAAGTGTTAAAAATATCAAACAAATGATGGATAAACATGAAATAACTCTTATATTTGCAAACTAAAATTATTACAACTATAAACTTATACAACATACAATGAAAGGAAAAGGATTTATAAAGCTTTTTGCGATTGTTTTAGGGTTGATTTGTCTTTGGGAATTGTTCCCGACATTTTATGTGAACCGAATCGAAAAGAAAGCAGAAAGCTTGTCTAACGGAACTGCCGCAAGCAAGAGAGAACAACTTGAAAAATTATCCAAAGACTCTCTCAAAATTGCAGGCATCAATATTATGAATTATAATGAGGCAAAAAATCAAGAGATAAAATTAGGCTTAGACCTCAAAGGCGGTCTCAACCTGATGCTTGAAATCCCGGAAAGAGATTTGCTCATCTATTTTGCCGATAATTCCGAAAATCCCATATTCAGGAAGGCTTTGGGCGACGCCTCTGCACAAGAAAAAACATCAAGTGCGTCCTATACTTCCAACTTTTTCAAAGCATTTGAAAAGGAAAAGGCAGCGATGGGAGAGCCTAATTTGAAACTTTCTTCGCCGGATATTTTCGGCACGCCAACCTTTTCCGACAAAATCAAATTCAATACTTCCGATGCCGACGTGGAAAAATTCATCACCGACAAAGTTGAATCCAGCGTGAACACAGCAATAGAAGTTATCCGCGCCCGCGTGAAAAAACTCAATATCGACGAGCCGAACATTCAAAGAATCGTTGGTACGGGACGAATTTTAGTGGAGCTGCCGGGCGTAACCGATGCCGACCGCGTGAAAAGGCTCCTTCAAACTTCTGCCAGACTTGAATTTTGGGAAGTTTACGACCCCGCTGCTACTTTGGGCTATCTCAATACGCTCAGCCAAAAAACAGGAAATAATTTATTGGGAACAAAAGACGCACTTCTGCGCCCGATTCGTTCCAACGCTGCTACTGCAACGGCTTTTCTCAGAGACACAGCGGCAATTAATAAAATCCTCAATTCTCCGCAAGCTAAAGAGGTGCTTCCTCCTAACATGAAGTACGCCAAGCTCTTGTGGGCAGCAAAACCAAGTCCCGAATCTCCCAACGAGTTGCAACTATTTACAATCAAAGGGACAAAAAATGACCACGCTCCGCTGGAAGGCGCAGTAACCGATGCAGGCATCTCTTTCGGAAATTTCAATCAAATACAAATCAGTATGCAGATGAACTCCGAAAGTGCGGGAATCTGGAAAAACCTGACAGAAAAAAATATCGGACATCCTATTGCCGTTGTTTTGGACGAGGTGGTTTACACTGCTCCGAATGTCAATTCGGCAATCCCGAACGGACAATCTGTGATTACAGGAAACTTTTCTCAAAAAGAAGCCAACGACTTGATAGATGTATTGAAATCAGGGAAATTGCAGGTAAGAGCCAAAATTATTCAATCCGAAGTCGTGGGACCTACTTTGGGACAACAGTCTATTCATAATGGCTTGATTTCCATTTTGGTATCCTATTTTTTCATTCTCGTATGGATGATTTTCTACTACGGAAAAGCAGGCATGTACGCCAACATTGCTTTGGTTCTCAATATGTTCTTCTTGATTGGAATTATGGCTTCGTGGGGTGCCGTACTTACGCTTCCGGGTATCGCGGGCATCGTGTTGTCTATAGCAATGGCGGTGGACGCAAACATCATTATCTTTGAACGTGTAAAAGAAGAACTTCGAGTCGGTAAGAATCTGAAACAGGCATTTGCCGATGGTCAGAAACACGCATTATCAGCTATCATTGACGGTAACTTGACGACTTTAATCGTGGGCATCGTGCTGTTGTTCAGTACAGGACCTATCAAAGGTTTCGCCGTTACATTGGTTATAGGTATTTTGTGTACGCTGTTTACGGCAATTTTTATCACTTCGCTGTTCATCTACGGAGCAATGGAAAAAGGACAGAGTTTCTCAATATCCACAACTTGGACAAAGAACTGGTTTACCAACGTACATTTTAAATGGATGGAAAAAAGAAAAATTGCTTATATTTTCTCCTCCGTTTTAATGATAATTTCCATCATTTCCATATTTACCAAAGGCTTTGAACAAGGCGTAGATTACACAGGCGGAAGAACTTACGTTATAAAATTAGCCAATGGTGCGCCTCCCGAAGAACTTTCCAAAATCCTTGAATCTCAATTTATTGATAATGGAGAGACTACCACCGTTGATGTCAAAAAATACGGCGAAGGAAATCAAGTACGCGTAACCACCAAATACGGTATTGACAGCGAAGACCCGAATATTGATGTCATCATTAAAGACAAATTGTACAACGGACTGAAAAAATTTCTTCCTACCAATTTTTCAAGAGATAATTTCGTGCAGGGAGAGGCTTTCGGCATCCAGTCTTCATCGGAAGTAGGACCGACAGTGGCAAGCGGTATCGTGCGAAACGGCATCATTGCGGTTTCCATAGCTTTGCTCGGAATTTTCATTTACATTCTGTACCGATTCAAAAATTGGCAGATGTCCTCAGGCGCAGTGCTATCTTTGATTCACGACGCGACTATTGTGATGGGGATTTTCTCCATTCTCAGCTGGCTGAGAATCGTTCCGTTTTCCGTTGAAATCGACCAATTTTTCATTGCGTCCATTCTGACAATTATCGGTTACTCCATCAACGACACGGTGATTGTGTTTGACAGAATCCGCGAAAATAAACGGCACAACACACATCAAACCATGAGTTTGAAGGAACTTTACAACGACGCTATCAACCACACTTTGGGAAGAACCATAAACACAGGCGCTACCACGATTGTGGCAACAGTGATTATTTTCTTCTTTGGAGGGGAATCTCTGCAAGGATTCATGTTTGCGCTGTTGTTGGGATTCTCTTTCGGCATGTATTCCTCCATTTACGTAGCTTCGTCAATTTCCTGCGACTTGACCCTTTACAGCCATGAGAAAGAGTCCAAAAGACTTGCAATTGCAGCAAAAAATACCAAGAAATTAGCAACCACTAAATAAAAGGCAACTTAAAAGTTATAGGAAAGACCCTTGATTAATTTCAAGGGTTTTTCTATTTAGGGATGAAAAATCAAAACTTTTCGTATATTTAGGACATCAAAAATCATAAATAATGGAAAAAATAGTTGTTTTGGGAGCGGGAACCATGGGAAACGGAATCGCCCACGTTTTTGCACAGAACGGATTTCAGGTTTCATTAGTCGATGTTTCTCAACAGGCGTTGGAGAAAGGCTTGAAAACTATCGAGTCCAACCTTGACCGAATGATTCAGAAAGGTTTTGTTTCAGAGGAAGTTAAAAAATCAACATTGGCTAACCTCACGCCCTGCGTTTCATACGGCGAAACCGCTAAAGAAGCGGATTTGATTGTGGAAGCGGCGACGGAAAACACAGAATTAAAACTGAAAATATTTAAAGAATTGGACGAACTCGCAAAGCCAAAAACCCTTTTGGCGAGCAATACTTCGTCGATTTCCATCACGCAGATAGCCGCCGCAACCCGCCGATCCGACAAGGTTATCGGAATGCACTTTATGAATCCCGTTCCGATGATGAAGCTCGTGGAAGTCATCAGAGGCTACTCTACCTCAGACGAAACCACAAAAATCGTATTTGAACTGAGTAAAAAATTAGGCAAAGTTCCTGTGGAAGTGAACGACTATCCCGGTTTCATCGCCAACCGGATATTGATGCCGATGATAAACGAAGCTATTGAGTCTCTGTATCAAGGAGTTGCAGGCGTTTATGAAATTGATACCGTGATGAAACTTGGCATGGCGCACCCTATGGGACCTTTACAACTGGCAGATTTTATTGGCTTGGACGTGTGTCTGGCAATACTTAATGTGATGTATGACGGTTTTAAAAATCCGAAGTATGCGCCTTGCCCTCTATTAGTTAATATGGTCAGAGCTAATAAGTTGGGCGTGAAAAGCAGAGAAGGATTTTATGATTATTCCGAATCCAAAAAAGCGGAAAAAATTGCAAAACAGTTTTTGAATCTACAGTTATCTGTGGGCTAAGTAACAAAAAATAAATAACCTATAAAAGATTGTTTTTATCTCTAAGGGCAAGCCGTTAGGTTTGCGTTTATGTCTGAACCACGATTTTCACAGGATTTGAAAGATTGCCAAGATTTTAATAATCAACAAAATAATCCTGTGAAAATCATGGTTCAGACAATTTTCATAACCGCACTAATTCCCCTCCTTTGGAGGGGGCAGGGGAGGTTGAGAGGTAGGGGGGTTACAGTTTCGCTCATAAACCACCCCGCCCTGCGGGCACCCCTCCAAAGGAGGAATTAGCTGCAGACACAAAACATTATGAAAATTTTGGCTTTCAGCCGACAGGTAAAACATTTAATAGTCATAAAAAATAAAAAAACCACGAATACTGAGCTAAAAGTCTGGTTAAGT
>JAITOO010000156.1 GCA_031289875.1 Flavobacteriaceae bacterium | reverse complement strand
ACAATTTTTACGAATACGAGGCAGGTCTCTATTCCGGTTCGTTGCCGAAATAATTGAAGAAAAGAGATTAGTGATGAAAAACAAACAAGTTATAACAGATGACAAAAAATCCCGAAGGGGTCGAATGTTGCGCGGACATTTGTGTTTCTATAAATATGTGAATCCGGAGGATTCATTCCATCTGTTATAGGTTATTTATTTTTTGTTATTTAACAATAAAAAGAGGCATCTTGCAAGATGCCTCTTTTGTGTTTGTATGTCATAACAGGGTGCAAGTGCGAGAGCAGGCACGGCGGCGGGAAAGGGCAGGGGAGTCCCCATAACAAATTTATTTACGGTTAAAAATTCAACTTTATGTTTATTGAAAAGAATCATTCATTTACATAGAATCTGATTTTATTTACAATACCAAATTTTTTCAATTAAAATTTCTTATTTTTGGCTGAAAATAAAAGAATGTCGAAAAAAATAAGCATTATCGGATTGGGACTCATCGGCGGCTCTATGGCTTTGGATTTGAAAAAATCAGGGTTTGCTTCACATGTTATAGGCGTAGATAAATTGGAAAAACATCAAAAACAGGCATTGAATTTAAGCATTGTTGATGAAATCCTGCCTTTGCATGAAGCAGTGCAAAAATCTGATATTGTGATTGTTGCCGTTCCCGTAAACGCCATCAGTAAACTTCTTTCCGAAATTTTGGACATTCTCCCTGAAAATGCGGTAGTTACCGATGTCGGTTCTACCAAATCTTCTCTAATTGAAGCGGTCAAAAATCACCCCAAGCGCAGGCAGTATGTCCCTGCCCACCCCATGTCAGGAACGGAAAACAGCGGTCCTGCTGCGGCTCTGCACGGTTTGTTCCGAAACAAAACTGCCATCATCTGCAATGCCGCCGACGCTTCAAAAGAGGCGTTGGAAACGGTCAAAACAATGTATGAAAATCTGGAGTCAAAACTCGTTTTCATGGACGCTTCTTCGCACGACGAACACGTTGGTTACGTATCACATTTGTCGCACGCCATTTCTTATGCGCTGGCGGTAGCGGTGCTGGAAAAGGAAAAAAATGATGCGGCGATTTTCAATCTTGCTTCCGGCGGATTTTCATCAACTGTCAGATTAGCAAAGAGTTCTGTCGATATGTGGCTGCCGATTTTCGAGCAGAACAAGGCTTTTATTTTGCCGATAATCGACATTTATTTGGACAAGCTGAAAGAATTTAAAACTTATTTAGAACACGATGATACTGAGAAACTTGCAGAGTTTATCAAGGAAGCTAACCGAATACGCGGAAAATTAGAACACTGACATGGGGTCATGTGAAAATGAGCAGGGGAGTAAATAAATTAGAACATTAAACATTTACAAGTCAAATTCCTTTTTTACTCTTTCATCAGACTGCAACACTTTGAGTTCATTTGTTTTACGAAAATTTTCGAGTTTTTCTGTAATTTCTTCCGAGAATGTCGATAGAATGCGCGCCGCCAACAGTCCTGCATTTTTAGCAGCGTTCAAAGCTACCGTAGCGACAGGTATCCCATTGGGCATCTGCAAAATAGAAAGAATAGAATCCCAGCCGTCGATAGAATTGGAAGACTTGACAGGTACGCCGATGACGGGCAGGGAAGTCTGAGAGGCAACCATTCCGGGCAAATGCGCCGCTCCTCCTGCGCCTGCAATAATCACCTTCAAACCACGACTGTGGGCGGTTTTAGCATATTCCGCCATGCGGTCGGGCGTGCGGTGTGCCGAAACAATCGCCAGTTCAAAAGGGATTTCCAATTCAGTTAAAATTTCCGCCGCTTGCCTCATCACAGGCAGGTCGCTCTCGCTTCCCATAATAATTCCTACAAGTGGTTGTTTCATTTTGCAATTATTTTTAAATTAGACTTTATGAAATGTATTTTTTCTTCAATTTCCGTTTTGTTTTCCCCCAAAACTGTTACGTGTCCCATTTTCCGACCGGGCTTGGTAATTTTTTTTCCGTATAAATGGACATAAGTTTCAGGCAAGGAAACGATTTTTTCGATGCCGTCGTAGTGTGCAATTCCCTCATTACCAAGTTCTCCGACAAGATTTATCATAGCGGAAAATTCTCTCGTCCGAACTTCGCCCAAAGGCAGATTTGCTAAAACGCGCAGCATTTGGTCGTATTGAGAAGACGAACCGGCTTCAATCGTCTGATGACCGCTGTTGTGGACGCGCGGCGCAATTTCGTTTATCAAAATTTCATCGTTTTTGGTCAGGAACAATTCCACACAGAAAATGCCTGCTGTTTGAAAAGATTCAATGGCTTTCAAACTGATTTCCTGTGATTTATATGCAATTTCGGGTGAGATTTCGGCAGGCGAGAAAAGATAATCGACCAAATTCAGTTTCGGGTCGAAAACCATTTCTACGACATCAAAAACGCGCGTTTCGCCTTTCTCGTTTTTGGAAACGATAACGGACAGTTCTTTTTTGATTTCGACAGCCTCCTCAATCACTGAGGATTCGTCCCAAATATTTTCTATTTCTGATTGATTATGAATAATTTGCACTCCTTTTCCGTCATATCCGCCGATTCGCAATTTCTGAACTAAGGGAAAAGATAAATCTCTGATTTTTAGAAGTTCCAATTTATTTTCGACGAGAAAAAAAGGTAGGGTCGGCAGGTTATTTTTTTGATAAAACTGCTTTTGCAGACCTTTGTCTTTGATGATTTCCAGACAGTCAGGCGAAGGAATGATTTTCGTGCCTTTTTTTTGCAATTCTTTCAAAGCCTGAATATTAACGTTTTCAATTTCAATCCCGACGATGTCTTTGTCTTTGCCGAAATCTAAAACGGTTTGATAGTTTTTAAAATCGCCCTGCGTGAAAAAATCCTTGAAAACAGAGCATGGCGCAGACGGGTCGGATTCTAAAAAATATATTTCAAAAGGGTAATTCAGTGCGTTTTGCATCAACATCCGCCCCAATTGTCCACCGCCTAAAATACCTATTTTCATCTGCTTTTCAATTTGAAACGCAAATATAATGGAAGCATTGCAAAAAGTCAAAAATTATGTCTGTTTTTTGAAATTATGATGCAGATTATTTCATTGTTTCGTGTTTTTTGCAAAGATACGGAAAAGGGTTTGTAACTTATAAAAGCTATAAACCTCCAACAAGGGAGCAGGGGAGCAAGCAAGGGGAGCAAACAAGGGGAGCAAACAAGGGTGGCAAGCAAGGGGGCAAGCCCCCTTGTTTTTTCCATCATTCCGCACTTGATGTGGAATCTCCTGAAAACACGGAGAGATTGCGGGTCAAGCCCGCAATGACGGCGCAAAGCAAGAAGCATCGCAAACC
>JAITOO010000152.1 GCA_031289875.1 Flavobacteriaceae bacterium | reverse complement strand
CTTTGCAAAGCCTTGTTAATAGTAAAAAGCCTTCCGGCTTTTGCTTCTTTAGCGTATTTTTCGGGAATAGTCTGCGCTTTCACCGAGAATTTCGCGGACGAACTTGTGTCGTTCAAGTTAATCTTTTTTTGCGCATTTACGTTTACAAACGCCGCACAGCAAAAGACTGCGATAATTAATAGTTTCGTCTTGTTTATCATATTATTTATTATTAATTTTTGTTTTTACTTATTTATTATCTATTATTTTTTTTCTCTGTTTTTTTCCAAATCAGCAAATAAAAGTTGTTTTTTACTTTTTGAAATGGAAATTTAACAGAACTTTCTATTATTTTTAGGATATTATCTAAATTATACCAAGGCTGTAAAACTACAACAATTTTTTAAATTACCACAATTTTTTTTAAATTTAATTTGCGAATCGGTCAAAGTCATAAATATTATGTAGTTTTGTGCGAAATTATTTTTTTTAAGTCATAGGTAATGAAAAAGTTATATGTTTTTTTCGTCATAGGTCTGCCTTGTTTTTTCTTTGCTTGCAAAGAAGGCAAGTCTTCATCTCAAAACGCTTCTGTTTCAGATAGTTTGGTGATTGAAGAAAAAAAATTGTACAGTACGAAAACTGATGAAAAAATTGACTTGGCTCCGATACAGTCCGACATTCCTGAATTCGGCAATGTTTCTGCGGACGCTTTTGTAGCAAAGGCGAAGACGTACTTTGAAAAAATGGCAGAAGCTACTCAGAAAGGCGATAACGAGCAGGTTTTGCAACTGCAATTGCAAGCGATAGATATTGATGATGAATATCAAAATGCAAAAAAACAACTCAATGCCGGTCAGCAGAAACAGTTGGAAAACTGGTACATGAAATTGGTAGAGGCGGCAGCTAAGTGAGTGAAAGCGGAATAATGGAAATCTCAATCAGTTGTTAATAAACTTAATTTTTGAAGTTGATGAAAGGCTTTGAAAAAAGGTGTTGTTGTAAAAAGTTCATTAAAAATTTAATTTTTAATATTTTTTATTTAAAAACATATTAATATTTTTGCTGTGTTTTTAAATACAAAAAACAAATATTATGAATAAAAAATTTTCCTATGTTTTTGGTAGTTCTTCCACGCCGCTTTTGGGAGAAACCATCGGGCAAAATTTGAAATCAACCGTACAGAAATTTCCTGATAGAGAAGCCTTAGTCTGTGTCAAGCAAAATTACAGAGCTACTTATCAACAGTTTTGGAACGAAACCACCCGATTAGCCAAAGCTCTCATTGCCAATGGAATCGCTCAGGGAGACCGCGTCGGAATCTGGTCGCCCAATCGTTACGAATGGGTCGTGTTGCAATATGCCGTCGCACGAGTAGGAGCGGTGCTGGTAACCATCAATCCCGCTTACAGAACCAACGAATTGAAATTTGCCCTGCGCCAGTCGGGAGTCAGGATGCTGGTTTCACATTTAGTTTTCAAAACCAGCGACTACAAAGCAATGGTCGATAAAGTGCGGAAATACTGTCCGGAACTGAAAGAAACCATCTTTTTCGACGACGATTGGAATGCTTTTTTACAGTCGGCTTCGCTGGTTTCCGACAAAAAACTGCAATATCACGAAGATTTGGTACAGTTTGACCACGCTGCCAATATTCAATACACTTCGGGGACGACAGGCTTCCCGAAGGGCGTAACTCTTTCCCATCACAACCTTGTAAACAACGGATTTTTCATTGCCGAGAGGCTTCGCTATACCGAAAAAGACAGAGTCTGCATTCCCGTGCCGCTTTATCACTGTTTCGGCATGGTTATCGGCAATCTGGCTTGCACCACGCATGGCGCTTGCATGGTTGTTCCCGATGAAAGTTTCCATCCCACAACTACCTTAGAAACAGTTGAAAAGGAAAAATGCACTTCGCTGTACGGCGTTCCCACGATGTTCATCACGGAATTTCAACTTCCCAATTTCAACGAGTACAATTTGACCTCGCTCCGTACGGGCGTTATGGCAGGTTCGCCTTGTCCGATTGAGGTAATGAAAGATGTACAAACGAAAATGTACATGAAAGAAGTTTCGATTTGTTATGGAATGACAGAAACTTCGCCTGTTTCTACACAAACGGTCATCGGAACGCCTTTGGAAAAACAGGTCAGCACGGTCGGCACAATTCAAGACCATTTAGAAATCAAAATTATCAATCCGGAGACGGGCGAAATCGTTGAGCGAGGTGTGTCGGGAGAAGTCTGCACGCGCGGTTATTCTGTGATGCTGAAATACTGGAACAACCCGAAAGCGACACAGGAAGTCATCGACGATGGCAGGTGGATGCACAGCGGAGATTTGGGGACGATGGACGACGAAGGGTACATTAATATTTCGGGACGAATCAAAGATGTTATCATTCGCGGAGGCGAAAACATTTCTCCGAGAGAGATTGAAGAATTTTTATACACACACCCTGCGGTGGCTGACGTGCAGGTTATCGGCATGCCGAGCGAAAAATTCGGCGAAGAAATCATGGCGTGGATTAAACTGAAAAAGGACGAAGCTGCTGCGCAGGAGGATTTAATCCGTTTTTGCCGAGACCAGATAGCACACTACAAAATCCCAAAATACTGGAAATTTGTGGACACTTTCCCTATGACGATTACGGGCAAAATCCGAAAAAACGAAATGCGGGAAATCGCCATAAAAGAACTCGGCTTGGAGTATTTGCTGAAAATCAAGACTTCGTAAAGTTATGAAAATGAGGAAAATGGTTTTGCTTTTGATATTGATGTCAGTTATTTCCTGCGGAAAAAAAAACGTAATCCTCAACGAAAAGTTTGATAACAACGCTAATCATTGGGATATTTCAAATAACAATGATTTGATTTACAGCAAAATAGAAAACGGAGAATGGAGAATGTCCGGTCAAGTGGACAAAATTCTCAACATTTCGTTGATTCCCGTGCAGTTTTCCGGCAGCATGAGAATTTCGGCGGTATTGAAAACGGAAAAATTTTACAGCCAAACCGGAATGAACGGCTTGATTTTGTTTGCGGATAACCAAAAATATCCCAAAAACTATCTTTTTTTCGGCGTAAACGCCAAAAACGAAGTGATAATTTCTTTGGAAAACCTGAATGCTGATTTTGCACAAACCTACTACATGGCAGCAAATAAAAACTACAAATCCGGTCAGAAAAACAATTTTGCGCTTTTCGTGCAGGAAAACCGCAATATTCAGTTCTTACTTAACAGCGTCCCGATTATCAACATCAAAAAGCCTGAAAATATTGGTAATTTTTGCGGTTTTGTAACCGTAAACAGCGAAATAACAGCTGATGATTTTCTTATTACTACTCATTGATTTTCTTATGAAAATTTCATAAAAACCCGCAAAACGACCTAAAACCCCTGAAGAATGGGATATTCAAACCGAGTGCAATTTTTTCTAAAAAGAATTTACTCTATATATCCATTTAAAGTATTTGAATTAGACACTTAATTGAGGTTTTATAAGTATTTGATTATCTGCGATTTGAATAAATTATTTATCATTTTAAATCTTATTTTCCATAAATATCTGATAATAAAATATTTATGTGAAAGTTTAGACTCATTTAAGTGTCTAATTCAATAGATGTAAACGAGATTATGTTTGCTCTTCTTTTTTTTTATCTCCAAAAATTATTTTAGCATATAAAATTAATATAGCTTGAGGTGCAAATCTTACATCTTGGAATTTACTTATCATATTACTAAAAGCTAGAAATACTAAAAAAGATTGTAAAATAGCAATATCTATTTCAATACTAAAAAAAGGAATACCACATTGAACTTTTAAAAAAGCCGTGATACCCAAATAAATGAAATAGCAGGCATAAATAAAAAAGAGAATATTATTCTTATGATAAAACAAGGTTGTCAATTCCTGAAACCTTTCTCTATAAGAATCCATTGTGACAGATGACCATTTTAGTATAAATTTCAGAAGGTATTTTGAAATATAAACAGCAGATATTGAAGCAAAAGTCATTGCTAAGAAAATCATTGTAGGTCTTTTTAATCCTATTTCAAAAATAGTTTCTATTTGAACCATTGAAATAACAGGAATACCAAAAGTGAGTAAAAATAAAAATATTGCATTTAGTAATAATACAACAGTTGGCAATCCAATGCGAAGAATTAAATAAATAATAGATAATGGTAAAGAAAAGAGTTGTGCAATCTTTTTTAATATGCTATTATCCATTTTATTTGCTACTGTGGATAATATCACAAATATCACAACATATCCTAAAAAAAATTCTATAATATATTCAAGTTTTACTTTAAACATTATAGGTAGGGATATACACAGCAAACTTCCCAATATGATAACTATTAGAATAACTATAACTTTCGCATTTTCATTTAGCTTCATTCTGTTATTTTTTTCAATTTATAACAGAGGTATTATAAATACTAATCTTCAATATTATTTTCTATTTCCTCCGAAGAATCTCAATAAAAACAAAAACAAGTTGATGAAATCCAAGTATAAAGTCAAAGCGCCTAAGATAGAGGCTTTTCGGTGGTTTTCCATATCTCCGTCCGTTCCGATGCCTATACCGAGCATTTTGAGTCTTTGCGTATCGTAAGCAATAAGTCCGACGAAAACCAGCACTCCAACGAGGGAAATGACCCAGTCCATCATGGCGTTGCGCATAAACAGATTAACCAGCGAAGCGATGATAATTCCAATCAATGCCATGAACAAAATCCTGCCCCAAGAAGTCAAGTCTTTTTTGGTGTAGTATCCGTAGAGGCTCATTACGGCGAAAGTTCCTGCGGTAATGAAGAAAGTTGTAGCGATGGAACTTCCTGTGTATGCAAGAAATACCATTGACAAAGTCATTCCGTTGATAAACGAATAGAGCAGGAAAACGGCGGTTGCCAGCGATCCTGTCATTCTTTGAATGGCTGCACTGAGAAAAACGACCAATCCCAACTCTCCTAAAATCAGAGCGTAAAACAGAAAGGTCGGTTTCAGTCCTGCTTCCGTTACGCTGAACATGAGGCTCAAAAGAGCCGGAGAAGTTGCTGTAACATAAGAGGTTAGTCCTGTAATAACCAGAGCCAGACTCATCCACATGTAAACTTTTGCAATGAAAGCGGCTTGCTGTTCTCTTACTTGAATAATCGTATTTTGCTGATATTCCATTTTTTTAATAATTTTAATTTCCAAAGTTAAGATTATTTTTTTAGAAAACAAACATTGAGCCAAACTGCCCTTCATTTTGTCTCTTTGGGAGCGTTTGCTATCAGTTTTTCTACTTTTTTCTTTTGTTCAGCGTGTCGCCCTAATAATTTGGCAGGGGCAAGCCCTGCCTCTACAAATCGACAATTTGGAATGCACCCACAATGAAAACGCAGCCGTTTATTTCTCCCCTAAATTTGTTAAATTTCCAATTTGTTTCTACTTTTGAATCATCAAACGATGAAATTTTTAAAAAACATACGGCTGACAAGTTGGCTGAGCTATATCATCACGGTCTTGGTCGTGGGGGGAGTGATTTTCGTCTCTAATGAAAAAGTGGCGGAAATGAAAAAAGAAGAATCTCAAAAAATTTCCGATTACGCTAAGATATTGGAAATACTTAATAACGAGACAGATATTTCGTCAAAAGTAGAGCCGTTTTTAGTGAGTTTTATCGAACAGAACACGACAATTCCCGTAATTTTGGTGGATGAAAAAGGCGAACTGATTGATTCCAAAAACATAGCAAAAGAAATCATCAGAAGTCCTGCCAAGTTGAAAAAAACTTTGGACAAGATGAAATCGCAATACCCTCCGATACGGGTCAGCCTGCCGTTTGGAAATCAGTATGTTTATTATCAAAACTCTTTATTATTAAACCAGTTGGAGTACTACCCGATAGTCTTGGTCATCGTTATCGCTTTGATGATTTGGTTCACTTACTGGTATTTCAAAACCTTGCGAAAAACGGAACAGAGCCTTCTCTGGGCAGGCATGGCGAAGGAAACGGCGCATCAAATAGGGACGCCGCTCTCGTCAATTATGGGCTGGGTGGAAATTCTGAAAATTGAAAATATTGATCAAAAACCGATTCAGAATATTGAGCGGGACATCAACCGATTGCAAAACATCACCGACCGCTTTTCTAAAATCGGGTCTGTGCCTACGCTTGCCGAAACGGATGTGGTCAGCGTTACGATTCAGTCGCTGGAATATTTAAAAAACCGTGTTTCCAAACAGATTAATTTTGATTATGACGTTCCTTCCGAAGCTGTAAATATTCAGCTCAATACGCCTCTGTACGGTTGGGTTATCGAAAATTTGACAAAAAATGCCGTTGATGCGATGCGCAACGAAGGCAATTTCTCGCTAAAAATTCAAGACAATAAAAAAAAGGTGTATATTGACCTTTCCGACGACGGAGCGGGGCTTGCTTCCAAAAATATCAAAAAAATATTCTATCCGGGGGTTACGACAAAAAAACGCGGCTGGGGGCTGGGGCTGTCATTGGCGAAGCGGATTATAGAAGATTATCATCATGGGAAAATTTTTGTGCTGAACACGGAACTGAAAAAAGGAACAACGTTTAGAATTGTTTTGAAAAAATAAAAGACTCGTAAAATATAGAAATCAACTGTTTTTAAACCTTGATTTTCAAATTTATCTCTGCAAAATTGTACACGGTTTTTTACAAGAAATTTTTATATGTAATTCAGTTTGTCCATAAGTACTTTTTTGTTTGTCTTGCTGAATGGGATTTTTACATTGTCCATAAAAATCATATTGTCTCTGATTCGGTCAATTTTTTTGATATTGACGATGTAGGAACGGTGAACTTTTACAAAGTTTGGAGAGTTAAGGCGGTCGTTTATTTTTCTGAGGGAAGAATTGATAACAAATCTTTCTTTTCCTCTGAAAATGAAAATGTAGTCTCCGTTGGCTTCGATGTAGGAAATGTCGTCAAAACGGACTCTGGCGATTTTTTTTCCGACTTTTATGTAAAATTCTCCTGAATGGCTATTAAGCGCTGTTCGTTCGAGTTCGAGCATGTGGGTAACGTAATCGACAGATTTTTGCAATCGTTCCCCCGTTATGGGTTTCACTAAATAATCCACAATCGTTTCATATTCGTATGCTTCGAGAGCTTTGCTTTTGTCGCCTGTGGTGATGATTATTTTTGGAGGGTCAATGATGCTGTCCAAGAAGTCAAATCCGCTGAAATCAGGCATATGAATATCTAAAAAGATAACATCTACTGATTCTTCTTTCAGGAATTTCATAGCTTCTGAGGAGGAAGAAAATTCTCCCACAATTTCCACTTCGGGTATTTTGTCAAGCAAAATTCTCAATACTTCTCTGGAAAGTTTTTCATCATCTATTATTATAGTCTTCATCATAATATCCCTTTTTAGGTTAATTAATCTTCAGTCTTGTAAAGATATTAAAATATTACAAATAATTGGTTAAATATTTCAAAAACTGATTTATATCATCTATTGCGGTTTCGTGCATGGATTTTTCGCTCCTGCCTGATTTTAATTGTTTGTTATATTGTTCGGCTCTTTTAAATTCTTCTTCCATATTAAACATTTTGAATTTGGGTTTGATTTTATGCACCACTTCTGCCATTTCCGCACAGTGTCTGTGAGAATTTTTTGCTTCCAGTTGCTGTTTTGCAGAAACCAACTCTTCATGCACCAATTTCAACAGCCTATTTTTTACGCTTTCATCTCCCTGAGCCAATTCTTCAAAATATTCAATATTTATCATTTTTTTTTGCGGTCTTAATAATTATTCCAATTTCATGATTTTTTTAGAAACTTCTTCCAATTTTTCCTGTTCATAGACCGAGTCAATCGGGTGCAGAATTTGAAACATTTGCCCGTAGGAAGTCATCAGATTCTGCATCGCAATATGTTGTTTGGATGCGCCATTTTTGCCCAGCATTTCAAAATTTTTCAGTCTTTCGTCCAACGGCGCAAACGATTTCGTGATGTAGCTCAACGCCTTGTCCTGCTGGTTCATGTTTTGGTAAGTATCAACCATATTGCTGACAACTAATGAATAATAACTTGACAATGTTCCCATATCGTTTACCACAAATTTTTGGTCGTTTGGAGATAATGACAAATAATAATCCAATTCGTTTAAAATTTGCTTCTTGTAATCTTCTGCCAATTTCAGCCCCTCTTGTTCTTCGCCAATGTACAAATAGGCGCTGATGATGGAATTGAAAGACGGCGTGGCGGGATACATACTCAGCGGTATCTCTCTGCTTATCAGAGCCAAGACATCGTTAGCCTGCTTTTTATCGCCCGCTTTTGCCAGCGCAATTGCTGCTCGACCGCAAGCCATGCGGTAGTTGAGAATGTTGCTACGGCAAGTTTCGTCGAAATAGGCTTTCGGATCTTTGAAATTTCCGAAGCGGTAATTCATTATCAAATTATACAAAGTCAGAGGATTAGTTCTTCCCTGATTTCCTGATCTATCATCAGGCGTGTAAATCGGAACCAACTTGGAAACCATGCCTTGATATTCCAAATAGTTTTGCGTATAAAACAGATTTACAGGAGAATATGTCCCTCCCGAACTGAAATATATTGACCTGTCCCAATTGTAATTGGCAAACATGTCCAGCATTGCCAAAGTCGCCTTGTCCAAACTTCCGCGAGTAATTGTCACTTTGAGGTTATTCACCATGAGAGGCGCATCTTCGGGCTTCACGATGCCGTATTTCAAGGCATTTTCCTTATTTACAGGGATATAAATTTTCTTCAAAGGCAGAAAACTGAGGTCTCTCGAACTGTAATCCGTGCCCGTTACTCTGGAATAAATATCCTTAATAACCGTCTGTGCCTGTTTATTCCTAATAAAAGCAATTGCCTCTTTGGCAGACATACTATCCTGTTCGGCAAATTTTCGGAACTCGTTGTATTCCTGAGGAATACTGTCGGCAGACACGTTGGTGAAAATATTTTTCCAAAAATCATTTTCCAGCACGAAAATCTGGTCGTTCGTTCCGTCTCGGTATTCTGCATGAACGAGCGAAGACGGCAGTTTCGGCGCTTGATAGGTTTTCCTCAACACTTGGTCTATGTACCACGAAGTACCCAATAAGGTGTAATTCACCACTTTGGCATCAGAACGAAATTCTTCGGTTTCCTGCAACGCCCAAAGCGGATAGGTGTCGTTGTCTCCGTAAACGAAAAGTATCGGAGAGTTTTTGTCCAAACCGTTTAAGTAGCTGTAAGAAAAGTCATAAGCAGTATATCGGCGGCTTCGGTCGTGGTCGTCCCAATTTTGGAAAGCCACAAGCAGGGGAATGCCAAGTAAAACCGCTCCCACAGCTAATCCTGCGGTTTCCTGTTTCAGTTTTTTCAGTCCTTGCATGACGGCAGTAACTCCCAAACCAATCCAAATGCCGAAAGTGTAAAAAGCCGTTACCAGAGCATAATCCCGCTCTCTCGGCTCAAATGCCCTGACATTGGTGTAGAAAATAATTCCTGCACTGGTCAGCAAAAACAGCACGAGCAGCGCCCAAAACCGTTCTGAATCTCGGTTTAATTGAAAGAAAAATCCAATCAGACCTAAAAGCAAGGGGAGGAAAAAGTAGTGGTTGGTCGCCTTGTTTACATAGGCGGAAGGTATCTTGTCCTGATTGCCCAAGTGCATGGCATCAATGGTTTTAATTCCGCTCACCCAGTTGCCTTTGGCATCCTGATAGTTTCCCTGAATGTCATTCTGCCGTCCTGCAAAATTCCACAGTAGATAGCGCACGAACATATAACCCATTTGATAGGTCATCATGAAATTGAAATTTTGCGCCAACGTAGGTTTTTTGACATTAATTAAATCATTCTGCAAAGCAGCCTGATAATCGTCAATAGAAATTTCTCCTGAACTTTTCTTGTGCTGCAATTCTTTGAAAACCTTTTCTGCCTGCGGATTTCCTGCATATTCAGGGTTCATGGTAAACTCCGGATAGCCTTCCATCAAGCCGTAATTTTCCATTGAACTCGGGAGGTTATTGTACATTCTTGGCAAGAAACTTTCCTGTTTTGGGTCGAATTTGTAAGACAGCCTTTTGCCTGTGATTTCGAATCTTCCTGTTGTTTCGTTTTTTTCGTAAATCGGTCCGTTGTCAGTGGTTCCTATAATTCCGTTCGGGTCTAAATAAGCGGTGTAATTTGCCCCGTAAAAAGTAGGCCAGTCACCGTATTGCACGCGGTTGTAGTAATCTTTCATACCGATGGCGTTGTCCGGATCGTTCAAGTTTATTGGCGGATTGGCGTTCGCCCGAATAGGCACAACCATCCATGAGGAAAAGCCAATCAGCATGAACAATACGGAAAGAATCACGGTGTTGGCAATTGTATGTTTGTGTTTTGCGGTGTAGGTCAATCCATAATAGAAAACGGCGATAATCACTATGAAAGCGAAGATTGAGCCTGTGTTGAACGGCATCTGCAAATCATTGACAAAAAATATTTCCGAGGCTCCGAAGAAGCCCATAGTTACAACAAAAATAATTTTGAAAACGAAAATAAACACTGCCCCGATGATTACGCTGGCAATGATGAAATTTTTCCACGTAAAATCGTATTTTTTAGCATAATAAATATAGCCCATCGTTGGAACGACCAAGAGAACCATCAAATGCACCCCGACAGACAGCCCGATGATTAACGAAATGAGTATCAACCATTTGTTGGCTCTCGAAGAGTCCGCATTGTCTTCCCATTTGCAGATGAGCCACAACAGCAGCGCCGTAAAACAGGAAGCCGAAGCATAGACCTCGCCCTCGACTGCTGAAAACCAAAACGTATCGGTGAAAGTGAAAGTCAGCGCGCCGATCGCACCGCTCAGAAAAATCACCGCTTTCTGATACAGAGTATATTCCGATGGGTCTATCTTGGGAAATAAAATTCTGCGCACCAGATGCGTTATCGTCCAGAAAAGGAAAATGATGGTAAATGCGCTCATTATTGCCGACATCGCATTGATGACAATGGAGTAATGATGCCCGTTGCCGAAAGCAAACAGCGCCCAGACAGCGCCGAGAATCTGGAATGTGATTGCGCCCGGCGAGTGCGAGATTTCCAGTTTTACAGCCGAAGATATGTATTCTCCACAATCCCAAAAACTGAAATTAGGTTCGATGGTCAGCAGATAAGTAATGGCAGCGATAGCAAAAATCCCCCAGCCGATGATGTTATTTAGCTTTTTGTAGCCTGAATTCATTTTAAACGCTTTTAATTTGCGAAGATAAACATTTTTTTTCTAAAAAAAACGTTAAAAAACTAACAAAGCATTACTGAGCAGATTCAACTTCAAAATGCGCCTCCAAGTCGATTTCTCCGCCTAACTGCCCTGCTGATAAAGCATTAGGGTCTTTAACCGCCGGCTGGTGAATCAAATAGACAAACTGCGGCGTATTGCCCGCCGTCAAAGTCCAAATGGTTTTTCTCCCAATTTTGTTTCCGCCCGAGTCAGTGGCATCGTCGTCTGCATAAGCAATGCTTACATTGGAATTGTTCAACTTGCTGAAATAGACAAAATGCTCGTCTTTGTCTGTGTCGAAAATCTCATCGGTCAAGTCGTCTCCATTCAAAGAAAAAAATTGAATATTCACTTTATAAACACCTGACGTTAAATTAATTACCGTTACAGGAGGTTCTGTTTCTCCATCGCTCACCTGATAGACGTAAGATTTCTTCAAATTCGAAGGAAGACTTTCAAAATTCAAAATGATTTTGACAGGTTCTTCGTGTTCTCCTTCGGGGATTTCTATATGATAATCATCATTGGAGCAGGAGGTTAAAATTCCTATTAAAAACAGAGGAAGAAAAATTTTAATTTGAGTTTTTAATGCTATTTTTTTCATTTTTGAAATTATTTAAAAATTATACTGTGCTTTTAAAACAAAATTTCGTCCCGCCTCGTCGGCGTAATACCGCAGGCGGTTGAGATATTCCCGATAGGAAACATTGAAAATATTTTTTATGGAAAAACTGAAATCCAAATGATTTTTTTTCGTAATATGAAGAGAAAAACCACTCTCAAAATCAAATAGTTGGAAACCGGAAGGCGGCGTACTGATGTCCAGCATTTCCGAGACTAACTCGCCGTTCCGCACTACCTGTACGGGAAAATTGTAATCGGGAAAACGCTGCTTTCTGAAAACCGATGTGGACGTAAGTCTGGAAAAAAAACCTTCCCAATCGTTGTTCCTGTATTCCAGAGAATTAACCCACTGCGTAGGAGGCATATTCATCAACGGAAGGGTATATTGAGTGTCTTGACCATAAATAATTGAAAATCTTGTGATTAAATTCCAATGAGGGGAAAATTGATAACTGCCGTCCACGTCCGCTCCAAAAATTTCAGCATTGGTCTGCATATATTTCCACACAGGAAATGCGCCCCGAATGGAATACTCCGCTCCGCTTGGAATTTCATTGATAAAATCGTGAATATAATTGTAATGGAGCGTCAGTTCAAACTTTAAACGATAATTGAACAGATGAGTTTTCAGATTGGCTATCAGCTTGTTGGATTTTTCATTTTTCAGAGCCAAATCTCCGATTTCAACCGCCGCCGCCGATTCGTGCAGTCCGTCGCTGAACAGTTCTCCTGCATTGGGCGCACGGCTGCTAAAAGAATAATTGAACGTCAAATCCGTGCTTTTTCCCAATTGATAATTCACACCCAAAACCGTCGCAAAACCGTTGTAATTAAGCATCGGATTCACCAAATAGCTCAGTCCGAAATCCTGAACAATCAAATCAGAATACAAGGAATCATAACCCAAAGATTTCCAGCGACTTTTTGTATATAATTTCAACGCTTCGATGTTTTGAAAATCATACCGCAATCCGCCCTCAAAAGTCAAACGGTCAGAGGCTTTGTAAGTTTCCGTCCAATATGCACCATAGTTATATTTCTGATAATAAGGAATTAAAGGACTTACTCCGGTTCCCGCAATCGGAAAATTTTTCTGATAGGTGTACATCAATCCTGCCTTGCCTCTGAATTTGTGAATTTCAAAATGCTCAAAATCAAAATTAAAGCTATGCGTAGTCAATTCCAAATCAACCGCAGGCTTGTCGGCATATTCCGAACGGCGTAAGTCGTACTCTTCCCGATGATTGCGCTGAAATCCGTAAGTGAAACTCATTTTTCCGACATCGAAAAGCGTGTAAGCGTTAAGTTTCGCCAACTGATGAGTTACCGTCTGCCTCGGGGCATTGATTTCTTTCGAGAAAGGATTGATAATCAATGGGGTGCGATTATTAATTGCTTCAACTAAATTTTCAAGATTTCCGATGCTCGAAGCCTTCAAAATCCCGATATTTGTTCCAAAATAGCTGTAAAACCCCTTGATTCCCAGTCGTTTTTTCTGATATTCCACTTGCGCCGAAAAATCGTTTTCCTTCATTCCCGTGTTAGACAGGTTGTAGTCCGGCGCCGAAAAATCGCCAAGCCGTTTGTACGTTCCCTGCAAACTGAAAGACAAACCATTACCGAAACCTTTTTCCACATTTGCCGAGACGTTTCCGCCCCTGCCGTTGGAAATGTAAGAGGTTAAAACACTGCCGAGCAGCGTATCTTTTTTCGTCAAAGATTTTGGTTCGACCAAAACGATTCCACCGACAGCGTCGCCCGCATATTCCAGCGCGCCCGCTCCTTTGATGACTGTCAGCGACTGGGCTGCGTTCAGGTCAATATCGGGAGCATGTTCCACGCCCCACTGCTGGTCTTCCTGACGGATTCCGTTGTTCAAAATCGGAACGCGGCTGCTGTGCAACCCGTGAATGACAGGTTTCACAATATTTGCTCCTGTGCTGAATGCGCTCACACCCGAAATGGAACTCAAAGCCGTTCCTATATTGGTCTCGGAGTATTCAGCGATTTGTTTTCCCGATAATCGACTTTCGGCGGAAGTTTTGGTTCTGCCCTGTGTCCTGCCGACGGTAAGTACTTCCTGCAACTCTTTTTCGTGATGTTCGAGAGAAAAATTTCTTTTCGTATTTTTATCAACGGAAAGTTTGAATATTTTTGGAGAACAATCCGGATGATAGACAATTATCTTGTAATTTCCCTCGCAAAGCGGCTTGATGCTGTATTCTCCGTTTCCATTGGAATAAGTTTCGTATTTCAGGTTTCCGTCCAAATTGGTAATTGTGATTTGCACCGAATCCAACGGTTCGCCTGTGTGCACGTCCGCGATTTTCCCCGACAAACCCCATCGGCAATTTATCTGCGCCGAAGAAAATAGACTTAAAAATATTTGAAATATTAAAAATGTTTTTTTCATAAATTATTGATTATAATAAAAATACACATGAATTATTGTCATTTTGACAAATGAGAAATCTCAAAAGATTCTTCATTTTAAAATAACGTAACAACTTTTATAGCTGTCTGAAAGTCAGATTTATGAAAATTGAGGAGGTGGGCGATTGAAGAACCGATTGAAAGGTAATGGATTGACAAATAGAAATTTATCAGTAAAAATTATCTTTTCTTGACAGTAAAAAACGTTCGGTTTTGTGAAAATTTTGGCAAAATCCGCAGGTTCAAACGACGTATTCTGCCCTATTTTGAAAATATTGACACATATCGGGCAGGTATCTTTATACGAAAAATGTTCTTGCTTATGCTGCTGAATATGAACACATTCCTGCACAGCAAAAAGTTTAAATGTCAGCATCAAAGCCAACAGAAAACAAGCCGTAATATTTTTATTTTTTGGGAACATTCTCTGTGCAAAAATAGTATTTTTTTTAAGAATATTCTTATTTTCTCAAATTTTCGGGAAGATTTTTGTCAATTTCCTCTAACTGCGCATACCAATTTTCACCGAATTTTCGGATTAACGGTTCTTTTAAAAACTTAAATACGCTGATTTTCAAATCCTTACCCAACGAGCAGGCATCATGGCAGATGTACCATTCGTCGTAATTTACTGCCGTGAATTTTTTCATTTTTTGCAGGCGAATCGGATACAAATGACAGGAAATCGGTTTTTTATAATTGACCATTCCATCTTCATAAGCCTTTTCAATTCCGCATTTGGCGGTATCCCCGTCAAAAATAACGTAGGCGCATTCGTTGCCGTCAATCAGCGGCGTAACGTAATCTCCCTCAAAATCTGTAACATATCTTCCCTGCTTTTCGATTGATTTTCTGCCTTCTTCTCTTAAATAGGGCGCTACTTTTTCATAAATTTCGTCCAAGACAGGAAGTTCATTTTCATTGAGCGGTGCGCCGGAATCTCCGTCCACACAGCAGATGCCCTTGCATTTTGATAAATTGCAGACAAATTGTTTCTGCAAAATGTCTGATGAAATTAAGGTATCTTCAATTTGAATCATTTTCTTCAAAAATAAGGGCAAAGGTAGCCAAAATGCAGAGAAAATTGCATTCGCAGAAAAAATCATTGCAAAAAAAGACGAAATATTTTCAAAAAACATGGCAGAATCAATAAAAACTTGTACCTTTAAAAGTTGAAAAAAATATCAAAAAATCATGGAATATCGTATAGAAAAAGACACGATGGGAGAAGTTCAAGTTCCGGCAGACAAATATTGGGGAGCGCAGACTGAACGTTCAAGAAATAATTTTAAAATCGGACCCTCAGCGTCTATGCCTCACGAAATTATTGAAGCTTTTGCCTATTTGAAAAAGGCTGCTGCTTACGCTAACCACGAACTTGGCGCTTTGCCTGTGGAAAAGCGGGATTTAATCGCACAGGTTTGCGACGAAATTCTGGCGGGAAAACTTAACGACCAGTTTCCGCTCGTAATTTGGCAGACAGGTTCCGGCACGCAGTCGAACATGAACGTGAATGAAGTGGTTTCCAACCGCGCACTCGTTTTAAGCGGCGGAAAACTCGGCGAAAAAAGCCCAATCCACCCCAATGACGATGTGAACAAATCGCAGTCGTCCAACGACACCTATCCTACCGCCATGCACATTGCAGCGTACAAAAAAGTCGTGGAACACACCCTGCCCGCCGTTGAAAAACTCAGAAACACTTTGAAAGAAAAATCCGATAAATTCCAAAACGTAGTGAAAATCGGGCGCACGCACCTGATGGACGCTACGCCGCTCACTTTGGGACAAGAATTTTCGGGCTACGTAACACAACTTGACCATGCAAAGAACGCTATTAAAAATACGCTTTCTCATCTTTCCGAACTTGCTTTGGGCGGAACTGCCGTAGGAACAGGCTTGAACACGCCGAAAGGCTATGATGTAACAGTCGCCGATTACATTGCAAAATTCACAAATCTGCCGTTGAAAACAGCGCCGAACAAGTTTGAGGCTTTGGCTGCGCATGACGGAATTGTAGAAACGCACGGCGCTCTGAAACAGTTGGCGGTTTCTTTGTTCAAAATCGCACAGGATATTCGTTTGCTGGCTTCGGGTCCGCGGAGCGGAATTGGTGAAATTTTCATTCCCGAAAACGAACCGGGTTCGTCTATCATGCCGGGGAAAGTCAATCCGACCCAAAACGAGGCGATGACTATGGTTGCAGCGCAGGTTATCGGAAATGACACTACGATTTCTTTCGCGGGAACTCAAGGAAATTACGAGCTGAATGTTTTCAAACCGGTGATGGCTTACAATTTCCTTCAATCTGCTCAGCTTCTGGCAGATACGTGCATTTCATTCAACGACCATTGCGCTGTAGGAATTGAGCCTAATTATGTGAGAATCAAAGAATTGTTAGATAAATCTTTGATGCTGGTAACGGCTTTGAATACACACATCGGCTACGAAAACGCGGCAAAAATTGCCAAAACCGCTCACAAAAACGGTACAACCTTGAAAGAAGAAGCCGTAAATTTGGGCTTGCTCACCGCCGAACAATTCGACGAATGGGTAAAACCCGAAGATATGGTCGGAAGTTTGAAATAATTTGATTTCCACACAATTGAACTAAGAGAAAAGCCTTTCTGATTAAGAGTTAGAGGGGCTTTTAATATACTCTATGATTTCTTCTGTAATTTCTTGTGGAGATTTGTTTCCTGCATCAATTTTGTATTGAGCTTTTTCGTAATAGGGAAGCCTCTCAAAAAGATGTTTGGCAATAAATTCTTTCAATTCCTTATCTTTTAAATGGGCAATCAGCGGACGTTTGGCTTTTTTCTTTGCCAATATCCGCACCAATTCCGAAGGTTTCAGCTTCAAATAAAAAGAATTTGAATGATGGTTGATAAGTTCCATATTGTCGTAATAAACAGGCGTTCCTCCACCCAAACTCAGTACCAAAGCGTCTTTCTGTAATAATTGTTCCAAATAATGCTTTTCCAGTTTTCGGAAATAAATTTCTCCTTTTCGGGCAAAAATTTCTTTAACCGTCATTTTCTCTTTGGAAGAAATATAGTCGTCCAAATCCGCAAAAGGCAACTGCAACCGCTCGGAAAGTTGTTTCCCAACAGTGGTTTTTCCTGCGCCCATGTATCCGACAAGCGAAATAATCATTGCCTTGAATCTTGTTTAAATTCGTGCAAGTATAGTGATTTTTCACGATATTTGCATAAATTTAGATAAACGTGAATTTTTATGAATACAACAAATTTTTCCTTTCGACATATAGGAATTAATAATAACGATATTCACCACATTCTCAAAGAATTAAAAGCAGACTCCGTGCAGGAAGTCATTGAGCAGACCCTGCCTGCAAGCATTTTAGGACAGAAAGATTTAAATCTTCCCAAACCCGTTTCGGAATACGATATGATTTTATTGTCCAAAGAATTAGCTTCCAAAAACAAAGTTTTCAATTCATACATCGGATTCGGTTATTTCGGAACGGTGCTTCCCGCCCCGATTTTGAGAAATGTTTTTGAAAATCCGGGCTGGTACACCGCTTACACGCCCTATCAGGCAGAAGTTTCACAAGGACGATTAGAGGCTCTGCTCAATTTTCAGACAGCGGTCGCAGACCTCACGGGCTTTCCTTTAGTTAATGCCTCCCTGCTCGACGAAGGCACAGCGGCGGCGGAAGCTGTACACATGCTCTACAAAGCGCGACCAAAATCACAAAACGATGCCGGGAAATTTTTCATATCCGAAGAAGTTTATCCACAGACACTTGCCGTTGTGCTAACCAAAGCCGAAGGTCTGGGCATTGAAATAGTCGTTGGGAAACATCAGTATTTTTCTTTTGACCCCACATTTTTCGGCGCATTAGTGCAGTATCCCGCCAAGCATGGCGAAATTTACGATTATACCGATTTCATCTCCAAAGCGAAAGAAGCAGGCATTAAAACTGTTCTTGCAGCGGATATTCTGGCTCTGACTTTGCTGAAACCGCCTGCCGAATTGGGCGCAGACGTTGCCGTAGGTTCGACGCAGAGATTCGGAATACCGTTTGGGTACGGAGGTCCATCGGCGGCGTATTTTGCCTGTACCGATGACTACAAACGCCACATTCCGGGACGGATTATCGGCGTGTCCAAAGACAAACATGGCAATTGTGCGCTGCGAATGGCTTTGCAAACGCGCGAACAGCACATCAAGCGGGAGCGCGCTACGTCCAACATCTGTACTTCGCAGGCGCTGCCGGCGGTTATGGCGGGAATGTATGCTGTCTATCACGGGGCAGAAGGCTTGAAAACTATGGCTTCCGATATTCATTTGAAGGCAATTTTGCTGAAAGAACATTTGCAATATTCCGGTTTTAAAGTATCAGAAGAACCGTTTTTCGATACGGTGAAAATTCATCTTGCCGAAAAGGAAAAACTTCAATTGAAGGAAATTTTTGAAGCGATGCAAATCAATCTGAATTATTTTTCCAAAGATATTGTCAGCATCAGTTTGGATGAAACGGTTTCAGACGAAAGGTTTGCCGTGATTCTGACTGTTTTTCTGAAATATAAAAATCAGGAATTTAAAAAATTAAATACAAATATTGAGACGAATATTCCTGAAAATTTACAAAGAACTTCGGAGTTTTTGATTCATGAAGTTTTTAAAAAATATCATAACGAAACGGCGTTTATGCGTTATGTCAAAAATCTGGAAAAGAAAGATATCGCCTTGAATTATTCCATGATTTCGCTCGGTTCTTGCACGATGAAATTGAACGCTGCCGTCGAAATGCTTCCGCTTTCATGGTCGGAATGGGCAGATATTCACCCTTTTGTGCCGAAAAATCAGGCAAAAGGCTATTTGCAAATGATAGACGAACTGGAAAAATATCTCGCAGAAATCACGGGTTTTGCAGGCGTTTCCTTGCAGCCCAATTCAGGGGCGCAGGGCGAATATTCAGGGCTGATGGTTATTCGAGAATATTTGAAATCTATCGGACAAGGACACCGAAATATCGCTTTGATTCCGCAATCGGCACACGGCACAAATCCTGCTTCGGCAACGATTTCAGGTTTGGAAGTCGTAGTGATAAAAAATTTGGAAAACGGCGAATTTGATTTTGAAGATTTGAAGCAGAAAGCTGAACTCCACAAAGACCATCTGGCGGCAGTGATGATTACCTACCCTTCTACTTACGGATTTTTCGATAGAAATGTAAAAGACATCATCCATTTGATACATCAATACGGCGGGCAGGTTTACATGGACGGTGCAAACATGAATGCGCAGGTCGGCTACACCAGTCCCGGATTTATCGGGGCGGACATCTGCCACCTCAACCTGCACAAGACTTTTGCCATTCCGCACGGCGGCGGCGGTCCCGGCGTGGGACCTATTTGTGCGGCGAAACCTCTCGTTCCGTTCTTCCCGACGGCAAATGCTCCGTACAATGAAGAAAATCGGCTGACGGTTTCTTCCTCGCCTTACGGATCTGTTTTTGTGGCAAATATTTCTTATGCTTACATCAGATTGCTGGGTTTTAAAGGGTTGAAAAAAGCGACGGCGGCGGCAATTTTGAACGCCAATTACTTGAAAGAACGTTTAGCTCCTCATTATCAAATTCTTTACACTAATCAGGACGGAAGAGTGGCGCATGAGTTGATTGTTGATTTTCGTCCGTTTAAATCTTTGGGGATTGAAGTCGGGGACGTTGCCAAACGTTTGATGGATTACGGTTTTCATGCGCCGACGGTTTCTTTCCCTGTGGCAGGAACGCTGATGATTGAGCCTACGGAAAGCGAAAGTTTGGCGGAATTAGACCGTTTTGCCGATGCGCTGATTTCTATCAGAAAAGAAATTGATGAGATTGCCGAAGGAAAATATTTGTTGGAAGACAATGTGTTGAAAAATGCGCCGCACACGTTAGCAGAACTTACCTCCGACGAATGGACGCACTCATACAGCAGGCAGAAAGCCGCCTATCCGCTCGGCTGGATTTTGGAAAAGAAATTCTGGACTTCCGTCGGGAGGATTGACGACGCTTACGGCGACCGAAATTTGGTTTGTACGTGCAGCCTTGTGGAGAGTTACGAATCTTAGATTGAGGAAATGTTTCACAAAGTGTGCTGTTGCACGAACCTGAAATTGACATAAAAGAAAGGCAATCAAACGCCTTGAATATTCTTATACGTTGGACTATTGGAAAAACAAACGATGAATGTTGTGTCCTTTACGGCGGCACAACAGGAATAGCGATAACTGAAAAAGAGAATTTTACAAAATTAAAAATAGAGTCTAAGACTGCGTATTAATAAGAAAATCAATAAAATAATCAATTTTAGTAGCTTTGCAAAATAAATTTTATTAAAAATGGCAGACCTTACAGTTAATAACAACAATACAGTTTCCGAAAACGGCAACTTGTACAGTTTTTCGCGCGAATTGATTCTCAATGCGAGAAAATTAGTGTATCACACCGCCAATTTTATTATGGTGGAAACCTATTGGCAGATAGGTAAAAAAATTGTAGAAGAACAAGGTGGAGAACATTATGCCAAGTATGGAGAGAATCTGTTGAAAGATGCGTCAACACGATTGACAGCAGAATTTGGCAAAGGTTTTACTTATGTCAATCTAACCAATATGCGCAAGTTTTATCTGCAATTCCAAAATGTTTACGCACTGCGTAAAGAATTGAACTGGACACATTATCGCTCTCTTATCCGTGTTGAAAACCCCAAAGCAAGAGAGGTTTATATGAACGAAGCCGCCGACAACGCTTGGAGTACAAGACTTTTAGACGAACAGGTAGATAAACATTATTACGAGCGGCTGATTGCCACACACAAAGAAGCAA
>JAITOO010000143.1 GCA_031289875.1 Flavobacteriaceae bacterium | reverse complement strand
GAAATTTTTTCATACACTTTCAATTTATTTATTATTTTAACAAAATTAGCGCTTTTTTTATTTCACAAAAGTATTTATAAATTTTTAATTATCAAAATTTTATGTGTGATTTTGATAGGCTCCGAAAGGACACAGTTTTCATAATCGCAGCACAAGTCGATTTCTTACTTATTTGCCGAAATTTCTTGGCTTGATAACCGCCTGAGAATTGAATGAAAAATCGGCAATTCAAAGGAGGATTATTCTTTCTCAAGTTTTAAAGTCGCCGGAAATAAATGCTAAAATTCAAATGAATATTTTTGAAAACAAGATTATTATTGCCCCGCCTAATGCAAAAGCCGGAACAGACCGGAAAGAAACTTTTAAAAACGAAATCGAAAAAAGGCGGACAACCTGAAAAATCACTGTTCGGGAATCGTCTATGAACCTTAAAGTTAGAATTATTTTTTGTTCTAAATGACAAAACTTCTTTGTTTTTTTTATTGAAAATCATTACATTTGCGTTATCTTAGATAAAACTATGGAAGAGATCAAAATTCACGACAAAACTTTTATTCCCTTTATCACTTATGAAGAGATTGACAAAGCCGTGCAACGTATTGCTAATACGCTCTATGAAGAATATAAAGAAGAAGTACCTGTTTTTGTCGGAGTTTTAAACGGCGTTATCATGTTTTACTGCGATTTGCTCAAACACTACAACGGCGAGTGCGAAGTGGCTTTTTTGCAGCTTGCTTCTTATCACGGCGGGCTGAAAAACTGTGAAAAAATCGACTTGGTGAGAGATGTGAACAAAGACCTGACCAACCGGCACGTTATCATTCTTGAAGATATTGTCGATACCGGAAATACCATAGAGTTTTTGCACAAACTTCTTGAAAATAAACCTGTTAAAAGCATCAAAATCGTTTCCTTATTTTTTAAACCCGAGATGTTTAAAAAAGATTTAAACGTTGATTTGACAGGCATCAACCTCCCCAACAAATTCGTAGTCGGTTACGGGTTGGATTACGCGGGCTTGGGCAGAAACCTCAAAGACTTGTATATGCTGAAAGAAAACTAATCACACATAAATCATGACAATCATTGTATTATTCGGACCTCCGGGAAGTGGAAAAGGAACACAGGCACAGGTGCTTGCACAAAAATTTGGTTTTAAACATGTCTCAACAGGCGATTTGTTCCGCTATAACATGAAGAACAACACCCCGTTAGGACAGGAAGCGAAGTCTTACATGGATAAAGGAGAATTAGTTCCCGACGAACTGACGACCAAAATGCTGAAAGACGAACTCCAAAGAAATCCCGACCAAAAAGGATTCATTTTGGACGGCTATCCGCGCACGACAAGTCAGGCAAAAGCGTTGGATTCGCTTTTGGAAGAATTGTTACAAAGCGGCGTGGACATAACGTTGGCGCTGAGCGTGGAAGATGAAATCTTGGTTGAGAGAATCAAAAAACGCAGCCTTGACAGCGGTCGTGCCGACGATGCTGATGAAAACATTATCCGCAACCGAATTAAAGAATATTATGACAAAACTGCCATAGTATCAGAGCATTACAAGGCTCAAAACAAATGGGTGGACTTGGAAGGAGTCGGCGAGATCGACGAAATTACGCAAGTTCTGTCCAAAGAAATTGAAAAAGTAAGCAGCCTGTAGCAGCTTATCTTCCTCAAACAAAAATTCAAATCCTTTTATTAATTAAGAGGGTGTGTCAAAAATTACACATCAAATAAAAAGACCGAACTTTATAGGGTTCGGTCTTTTTTGTTCGCTTTAAAAAAATTTAAAATCTATCGAATATTACGCCCTCAACTTTTCAATACGGCGGCTTAATCAACCACTTCTTTCAGCACTTCGCCATAAGTTGCGTTGGGCAGAGTTATATTGATTTTCTGTGCGACCGTCGGAGCGATTTCGGTTATGAAAACTTTTTCCTTGCTCGTTCCGCGTGGAATTTTCCAACCATAAAACAGACCCGGAACGTGAGTGTCATAGGCGTAATTCGTGCCGTGTGTAGCTCCCGTTGTCTGATATTCCATGAAAGCAGGTTTCATCATGATGTAAATTTCTCCGCTTTGTTTTTTGTCATAACCTCTGAAAATCATCGAGCCGTATTCGTCAGTAGGAGAGGCGTTTAGTATTTCATTTTGGGTATAAGTCCTCTCTATGGAAGGAAAAGTTTCTATAAAATCACAAAATATTGCGATGATTTCTTGACGGTTTTTTCCGTCCGTTTTCAGAGCATCAAGGTCTAAGTACACTTCCTGATTGTTGTAATCCAAAATGTAATCTTTACCAAAAGTCTTTACTGAAAAGTCTTTGAGCTGTTTTTTGGTTTCCTTGTAATCAACAGAGGAAACCTGATAACCTCTGTCTTCCAAGAACTTGGCATTTTCCGAGCCTGAGTGGTCAGCTGTCAGGAAAACCAAATAATTTCCCTTTCCAACTTTTGAATCCAGATATTTGAAAAATCCGGCAAGCGTTTCGTCCAAGCGCAGATAAGTGTCCTGAACCTCGATGGAGCGGGGACCCATGGCATGGGAAATGTAATCGGGAGAAGAGAAACTGACCGCCAGAAAATCGGTGTCGTCATCTGTGCCCAATTTTTCCCGACTGATAAGTTCTTCGGTAAATTCAATGATCAAATCATTGCAAAAAGGAGTACTTTTTAGCGCTTTAAGACCTGTTTTTTCAACTTCTGTTTTAATATTGTAAGGAAAAACCGGATGTTCTTTGGTTGCAAACATTTGCGATTCGTAAGGATTGTCATCGGACAAACTTTCTTTATATACCGATTTGTCTCTCAACAAGTTCCAACCTTTATTGATGTATTTTTGATATTTTTTGCTTTGATTAAAATCCACAACCCATTTTGGAAAATCATCGCCGTAAAAAGTACTTGAAATGAAATTCAAATTATTAGAAATCCAATAAGCACGATTGGCAAAATGTCCCGCAGGGAGAATGGCTCCTCTGTCTTTCATGCTCACACCGAATACTTTACCCCTAAAATTGGTAGAAAGCCGAAGCTCGTCTGTTACGGTCGTAGCCAAAAGATTTCGTGGAGACATCATACCCTCTTTGTCTTTTTCCGGATTGCCCAACGGCTGAACGCTGTCGTCGCCCACACAGTAAACTTCCTTGCCTTCTGCTCTGCGATACCATTCATTGCCGATGATTCCGTGTCGGGAAGGCGTAGAACCCGTATAAACAGAGGCATGTCCGGGAGCTGTATAAGTCGGGACATAGTTGAAGTGCATGTTGGCATAAACAAAACCCTCATTAAGAAAGCGGTTGAAGCCGTCTTTAACGAAATAGGGGCGAAAACGGTTCAGATATTCCATTCTCATTTGGTCAACAATGATGCCTACTACTAATTTGGGGCGTTCTTGTGCTTGAAAAAATCCCGAAACTGCAGTAAAAATAATAATACTTAACTGTTTTATTCTCATAAATATAAATCACGAAATTTAAAGTTAGTCTTTAAATTTTAAATAAGACTTGTGTGTTGTGTTTTTTAATATTTTAAAAATCAATGAGTTAATCTTTCCAATGCAAATCGAATCATCTTGTCAATGGCAGAGTAGGGGTCTTCGCTGAAAGTTCCCGCCTCACGGTTGGCGACAATAGTATTTAGAGATAAAGCTCTGTGTCCCATGAGTTTAGAAAGTCCGTAAATGCCGGAAGTTTCCATCTCAAAATTAGTGATTCTCTCGTCGTTAAAACGGAATTTAGTGAGTTTGGCGTTTAAATCGGCATCGTTTAAAGGCAAGCGCAAAACGCGTCCCTGAGGTCCGTAAAAACCTGTGGCTGTTGCAGTTATTCCTGTTTTCACCTCAGAATTATCTGTTATTAGATGCAATAGTTCTTCCGAGCCTGCAACTACATAAGGCACAGCACGTTTCGGATTCCATAGCGTTTGTTCAATAAAGGCTTTTCCGATTTCATCTTCGTAAAATTTTTCAGTATCGGCATAAAAACTCATCAATCCGTCAAAGCCGAGACCTTTGGTTGAGGCAACTAATGAATTGACGGGAATGTCTTTCTGCAACGCTCCCGAAGTTCCCAACCGAACGAAAGTCAGTTGTTTATGGGTAGATTTCAATTCTTTTTTTTCCAAGTCAATGTTGGCAAGAGCATCTAACTCATTGAGTACTATATCTATATTGTCTGTTCCCATACCTGTGGAAATGACTGTCAGACGTTTGCCGTTGAGCGTTCCTGTGTGTGTTGCGATTTCGCGTTTTTGAGTCTTAACTTCAATATTATCAAAGTATTGGGATACTTTCGGTACACGGTCAGGGTCGCCGACGAGAATTACGGTGTCCGCAAGCTGGTCGGGTCTGATATTGCAGTGATAAATACTGCCGTCAGGATTGATAATTAATTCAGAATTTGTTAGTTGTGTGTTCATTCTTTACGTTTTTTATTTAAGTTGTTATATTATGTTAAATAGAAAATTCAGCCGCCGGCACGTTTCACGGCAAAGCCTTTGTTTTTCAATAGTTCCATGATTTTATCCCGAAATTTCCCCTGAATAACAATGGTGCCGTCTTTTGTCGAACCACCCACGCCGAGAACGGTTTTCAGTTCTTTGGCTAATTTTTTCAAATCCTCGTCCGAACCGTGATAATTTTCAAGGAGAGTTACAGGTTTTCCGTTTCGACCTTTTTTTTCATATTTGCAGACAATCGGATCATCTTGTATAAACAAAACATTTTTAGCAGGCTCAGGAACATTTTCCTCGAATTTGTGGTCGGGGAATAGTTTTTTGAGTTGGTCATGCAAATCCATTGCACGAAGTTAGCAATTATTTGTGAAATAGAGAAAATTTATTCTCTTAAATTTTATTAAATAATTGATTTATTGAAAGATAAATTAAAAATCCGTTTTTGAAACATAAAGGAAGCAATTTTATGTTAAATAGCTTACCGCATTTTTTTGCGGCATAAGCGGACAGTGGTGGTGGTTGGAGTGAAGTGGCTTTTTGCTTTATCAGGTTGGGGCGGGATTTTAAAAAAATTTATAAAACATGGAATCTAACAAAATAAATCCTGTTTTTTAACGTTATTTTTTTAGCGATAATAAGATAATAATAAACTAATATGAAAAAGATCTTGCTTTTCCTGTTTTTAACAGGGAGTTTAGTGTTGAAAGCCCAACCAATAGTACGCGTTAATGCTCCGGTGGACGTAGAAAGTACCTATTCAATCGAAGAGTTGGTGAAAGAAGTTTTGCTGGGAAACAATGAAGAGTGTAATGAAATTACAATACTAAACGTCGTTGTTTCGCCTAATATCACTGGGGCTGACAGTTCCTATGGATATTTCCACCAAAATGGAACAAATTTCCCCTTTGAGAAGGGAATTGTTATAAGCACGGGAAAAGCTCTTGACGCAGGTAATAATGTTACTGGCGGAGCGTCGACAGACATGCAAAGAGCAGGAGATCCTGATTTGGCAACAGCGCTCGGCGTGGACGTTACTACTCTTCATGATGCCGCCTATATCGAATTTGACTTTATTCCTGTCAAGCCTACCGTAAGTTTTAACTATCTGATGGCTTCACAGGAATATACGGGTTCTTTTCCTTGTAAATATACTGATGGTTTTGCTTTGCTGTTGAAAGAAGCGGGAGACCCAAACTATACCAATATTGCTGTTCTGCCTAACACCACCACCGCGGTCAGCGTTACGAATATCCACCCTGCAGTACCCGCCTATCCCTGTGCTGCTATAAACGAAGAATATTTTGCAGGAACTTTCATGGGAAACTTTCTTCCGCTGATTCCTCAGGAAATCAACCTGAATGGTAGAACGATTCCTTTGGAAGCCGTTGCTAACGTAATTCCCAACAAACTGTATCATTTCAAATTTGTAGTTGCCGATTGGGGTGATGGCATACTTGACACTGCTGTATTTTTGGAGGCATATTCTCTTGGCTTTCCGGAGGTCAATTTGGGCGAAGACATCAGCGTATGCGAAGGACCCGTAACGCTGAATGCGGGGACTTTCCCAACAGGTACGACCTTTTTATGGAATACCGGCGAGACCACGCCAACGATAAACGTTTCAACGTCGGGCACCTATTCGGTAACGGTAACTTCTCCGTCCGGCTGTAGCGCAAATGACGACATTAAGGTAACGATAAACTCAGCGGCGGTCAATCTGGGCGCAGACATCAGCGTATGCGAAGGAACACCTGTAACGCTGAACGCAGGAACCTTCCCGACAGGGACGACCTTTTTGTGGAACACGGGCGAGACCACTCAAACGATAGAGGTTTCGACATCGGGTACCTATTCGGTAACGGTAACTTCACCGGAAGGCTGCAGCGCAAATGACGAAATACAGGTAACGTTAAATTCAACTCTAACGGTCAATCTGGGCGAAGACATCAGCGTATGCGAAGGAAGCGTAACGCTGAATGCAGGAACTTTCCCTTCGGGTACGACCTTTTTATGGAACACGGGCGAGACTACGCCAACGATAAACGTTTCAGCATCAGGGATATATTCGGTAACGGTAACATCTTCGGAAGGCTGCAGCGCAACCGACGAAATACAGGTAACAATAAACTCAGTACCGACGGTCAATTTGGGCGAAGACATCAGCGTTTGTGAAGGAACACCCGTAACACTGAATGCAGGAATCTTCCCGACAGGGACGACATTTTTGTGGAGCATAGGCGAGACTACGCCAACGATAAACGTTTCAGCATCAGGGCTATATTCGGTAACGGTAACTTCGCCGGCAGGCTGCAGCGCAACCGACGAAATACAGGTAACGATAAACTCAGTGACGGTCAATTTGGGCGAAGACATTAGCGTATGCGAAGGAACACCCGTAACGCTGAACGCAGGAAACTTCCCTTCGGGAACGACCTTTTTGTGGAACACGGGCGAGACCACGCCAACGATAAACGTTTCAGTCTCAGGGCTATATTCGGTAACGGTAACTTCTCTGGAAGGCTGTAGCAAATCTGACGAAATAGAGGTCAGCTTTGTGAAGATTCCTGTTATTGTGGAAGTGAAGATAATTGGCACGTTTGCTGAAATTATTGCCTTAGGGGACAATCCGCTGGAATACAGTCTGGATTTGAT
>JAITOO010000084.1 GCA_031289875.1 Flavobacteriaceae bacterium | reverse complement strand
CAAAATCCTGACCGTAGAAACCGACGGCACAGAAGAAGAAATCGTCAATGCCGTGAAAAAAGCAGGATTTAATATTGAAGCAGTAGCAAATTAAGAGAGGCTTGCGATTATTTTAATCGATTGACAAATCAACAAAATCAAGCAAAAAGAGGATCCGATTGAATCCTCTTTTGTTTTTAATCACTACTCTTATTTTACGGCATCTGACAATTCAGCTCCCGGTTTGAATTTAGCAACTTTTTTAGCAGGGATTTTGATTTTAGCCTTAGTTTGAGGATTGATACCTTCTCTTGCGCTTCTTTTTGAAACAGAGAAAGTTCCGAATCCTACCAAAGTAACTTTATTCCCTTTTTTCAAAGTTTTAGTTACATTTCCCAAAAAAGCATCCAATGCTTTTTTGGCAGCAACTTTTGTGATGCCAGCATCGGCTGCTATTACATCAATTAAATCAGATTTGTTCATGGTATTTTAAAAATTAAATTAAAGTTAATCTTAATCTTTAACAAAGGTATAATTTTGTTTGATACACAACGCATTTCAGGCGTTTTTTTTCGTTGAAACTGCCATTTTTTTCGTTCAAATGATTATAAACGGCTTTCATCACGTATGTAATCGCCGTTTTCCGTGTATTTCAGAAGGTCATTTTTAATGAAATTAAAGATGACATTTTTGTCTTTTTCGGGATACAACAAGTGGATGTTTGCCCCCGCGTCTAATGTGAAATACAACGGCTGACCGGTCAGTTTTCTGTAATTCCAAATTTTTTCAATTGCCGCCACCGTCATCGGTTTCATCAGAATGAACGCCGGTGTGGAAGTCAGCATCATAGCGTGAAGCGTTAATGCTTCATGTTCAACCAATTGACCGAATGCTTCCAAGTCTCCCGAACGGAGAATGTCTATCATTGAAGCGAGATTTTTGTACGCTTCTGCAAATCTTACCTGCGCATATGGGTGATTTTCAAGCAGTTTGTGCCCAACCGTACTGCTTACTTTTTTTTCACCTTCATGAATCAGCAAAACGGTGTCCTGTATTTTTTTGAAATTTTCATGAATTTCAAAAGGAAACGGAACTGCATATAAATCAGAACTTTCATGGATTTTTTCATGTTTTCCCCAGACCGCCAGACCGCCGTAGAGCGAGCGGCAGGCGCTTCCCGAGCCGAGCCGAGCCAAAAAAGAGGCTTTGCGTTTTTTCATTTCCGAAGGAAAAACTTCGCCCAATTGTTCCGCTATTTCAATGAGACAAAGTGCGATAGCTCCAAATCCCGAAGCGGACGAGGCGATGCCGCTGCTGTGAGGAAACGAGTTGTGCGTGCGGATAACATATTGATATTGTGTGATAAATGGAAGATATTTTTGTATGGAATTGAAATATTTTTCGATTTTTTCGGCAAATTTTTCCTGCAAAACTTCGTCTAAAAAGACTTTCACCGACATTTTTTCCGCTTTTTCAAACTGAATCGAAGTCTGCGTACAACTGTTTGTCAAAGTGTAACTAATTGATGGATTGGCGGGTATCTGATTTGCGTATTTTCCCCAATATTTTACCAAAGCGATGTTAGAGCTGCATTGAGCCTGCACTTCGCCTTTTTCAACGAAATTATAAGGAAATTCGGAAATGAAATTTTGTTCAGTCATCATTTAAATTTTTTCTGTTTCAAATAATTTTTTGCATGAAATTCCAACGATTTTTCAATGGGCTGAAATTCATAATTCAACATTTTTTTGATTTTTTCGTTAGAATACTCGCTTTTTCCCGTCAATCCCGCTACGGAAGCCTTGCTGAGGGACGGCACAAACGGCTGAATCCTCGACAGAAAAGCGATTTTTTTCAGCCAGAAATCAGAAATCGGGCGGGCGTTTTTTTGTTTAAAAATATTTCGAAGTGTCTGAATTACTTTTTCATACGAAACATTTTCGCTGACAAGAATAAATCTTTCATTCGCTATTTCGCTATCCATCAGTCGGATACAAATTTCTGCCATGTCTGAAACATCAATATAGCCCGTCGTTCCCGATGGGAAAAAGATGGATTTTCTTGCAAAATCGTACAATGTCCCGCAACTTTGTCCCCAATTCCCTGAGCCTAAAACAATTCCGGTATTGACAATCACGACGTTCAAACCTTCCTGCGAGCCGCGCCAAACTTCCATTTCTGCACCATATTTTGAGGCAGCATAGTCGGAATGCAGACGCTTAAAATCCCATTCTGCCTCTTCCGTGATTTTTGTTCCGTCCAGTTTCGGGTCTAAAATCGCAATGTTGCCGGCGAAACAAAACTTATTGATTTTTTTGTCAATACAAAGACTTACGAGATTTTTTGTCCCTTCGACATTGATTTTGTACAATTCGTCTGCTTTTTTTTCGTCGAAACTCACTTTTTCTGCCAGGTGATACACTTCGGAAACGCCTTCCAGAGCGGATTCTAATGAAGGAATATCCTGCAAATCGCCTTCGACCCATTCGATGCGCTGAAAAAACTCTTCCGCCCGTTCGGGTTCGTAAAGTTTGAATAAATCCAAAACTTTTTGTTTAGACGCATTTTTTCTTGCCAAAGCCTTGAAATTCTTGTTTTTACGGGAAAATTCGAGCAGAAAATAACTTCCTGCCAATCCTGTTCCGCCTGTAATCAATATCATAATGCGAAATTAAGACTTTTCTTTTTCACACGAGAAAAATTGTGTTTTATTTAAGCGTTGAGTTTGATTTTTCTGTATCTCCGATGGCTGCGTTGGCGGGGAAATACGTTGCCTGATTTTAAAATAACTCTTTAAATAAGGGCATTTAACTTGTCGGTGCATCTAATTCTCAATCCCGTGGATGTGATTTCGTTTAATTTTTCAACTATTTTTTTCGAGGAAACTCCTGTTTTTTTCTGCGAAAAATGCATTAAATTGCAAAAAACACTATATCTTTGTATTGTGAAATGATTCATGTTCTTGAATATTATTTTATATTTTTATAATGGGGAAATTTCAGTTAATTGACTTTCTGCCGGATTTTAGAATTATAATTAGTTAGCTACAATTATTTTTCTTAGAAAATCAACCCTGTTTGAACTTTCCCCTCTTTATTTTTTAACACTCATATTTTTTTGTCAATCAGCAAATTAAAAATTACTAATCCCTTGGGTTTAATTCTTATTTGTAAAAACCATATCTTTGTTTCATTAATTTTTTGATTGATGAAAAAAATCGCTGTCATAGCTTATGACCATCCGACACGAAAAACGCAGGAAATTTTACTTCGCCTGAAAGGCTCTGATTATCAGGAAATTGATGTTTACGCAACGCCTTTTGCACCTCGCAAACCGCTGCATCCGCTCATCAGCCACAGACCGAGCGGGCTTTTGCTGGAAATGGACAATGAAACTTTGGCGAAAAACCTGCAATACACTTATATTCAAAAAAATACAGAAAAACTCAACGAAGCGTTCCAACAAACGGATTACGATGCAATTCTCATCGGCGGAGCAGGTCTTCTTCCTCAAGAATTGGCTGAGAATCACCGGATTATCAATTCCCATCCGGGCTATCTGCCTTATGTACGCGGACTGGACGCTGTGAAATGGGCGGTTTACGAGAAAAAAACTATCGGAGTTACTGTGCATTTCATTGATAAAGAAGCAGATGCGGGGCTATTAATCATTCAGGAAAAACTAAAAATTGAAGAAAACGATACTTTTCATTCTATGTGTTTCAAACTGTGGGACTTGGAAATGAAATTATTGATTGATTCAATAGAAATCATCGGGCAGAAAAAAAACTTTCAACCTTTGCCCGTTTTTGGAGAATCGCATCGAAAAATGCCCAAAGAAAAAGAGAATGAATTATTTACAAAATTTGAAGAATACAAAAACGAATTAATACATGGCGGAACTAAAAATCTATAAAATCGGAGGAGGAATTATTGATGACGACACTCATCTTTCTGATTTTCTGCAAGATTTCTCTCAAATAAGAAGCAAAAAAATCTTGATTCACGGTGGCGGAAAAGGTGCGTCCGCACTGCTGAAAAAATTGGGAATCGAACCCAAAATGATTGACGGACGGAGAATTACCGACAAACCGACACTTGACGTTGTAACCGCTTTATACGCAGGACTTTTGAATAAAAAAATTGTGAGTTTGCTCCAAAAATACGACGAAAATGCCATAGGATTGAGCGGTGCGGACGGCAATTTGATTCAAGCGGTGCAACGCCCTGTAAAAGAGATAGATTACGGCTTCGTTGGAGATGTGGAGAAAAAAAACATTAACATTTCTCTGCTCGATTTACTGTTGAAAAACGGCTATACGCCGGTGCTTTGCGCCATTACTCACGACAAAAACGGTCAGTTACTGAACACCAACGCCGACACGATTGCTTCCACTGTTGCCGAAGCAGCAGCGGATTTTTACGATACGGAACTTCATTTTTGTTTCGACAAAATTGGAGTGTTGAGAGACATCAACGATGAAAACTCTTTAATTCCTCGCATAAATCATTCTGATTATGAAACACTTAAAGTGGAAAAAATCGTTGCGGACGGTATGATCCCCAAATTGGACAACGCTTTCCGAGTTATCTGCTCCGGTGTGAAAAAAGTCGTGCTGGAGCACGCTTCCAACATCAACAACGACACAAAAACAATTATTACGGATTAAAAAAAATTTACTACTTTCACAAAAAATTTCATCTATGCCTGAAAAACGTAACGAATTGAAACAGAGAGCAATCAAGCTAATAAAAGAACTTATCAAAACGCCGTCTTTTTCGGGAAGCGAAGACCAAACGAGCAATTTGGTTTTCAACTTCTTGAAGAACAATGGGATAGATAATATTCAACGTAAAAAAAACAATATTTGGGCGTATCACTCGCATTATCAGCCTGATAAAAAAACTGTTCTTCTCAATTCTCATCATGACACCGTAAAAAACAGTCGGTTATGGAATTACGACCCTTTCGGTGCAGAAGAAGAAGAAGGAAAAATCATCGGGTTAGGAGCAAACGATGCGGGAGCTTCGGTGGTGAGCCTTCTTGCTACATTTCTATATTTCAAGGACATATATCTTCCTTTTAATCTTGTCATCGCCATTACGGCAGAGGAGGAAATTTCGGGAAAAAACAACGTGGCTTCCATTCTTCCCGAATTGGGAAAAATAGACTTGGGCATTGTCGGCGAACCCACCCGAATGGACATGGCAATCGCCGAGCGAGGACTTATTGTGTTGGATTACACCGTGAAAGGCAAGTCAGGACACGCTGCCCGAAACGAGGGCGTCAATGCGATTTACCTCGCTTTGGAAGACATTGAATGGTACAAAAATTATCAATTTCCAAAAGTCTCGGAACTGCTGGGAGAAGTGAAAATAACTGTAACTCAGATAGAAGCGGGCAGACAGCATAACGTCATTCCCGACGAGTGCCGCTTGGTAGTTGATATTAGGGTTAATGAGCTGTATTCCAACGAGGAAGTGGTGCAGGTTGTCAAGCAGAACATCAAACACGATGTGGAAGCGCGTTCTTATCGACTAAACTCTTCAAGAATTGATATGAAACACCCTATCGTGCAGAGAGGCATGGCATTAGGGCTGAAAACCTATGGTTCTCCGACCCTCTCCGACCAGTCGATGATGAACTTCGACACAGTGAAAATTGGTCCCGGAGACAGTGCGCGTTCGCACACGCCCGACGAATATATTTTCATCAGCGAAATTGAAAACGGAATTGATACTTATATTAAATTATTAGAAGATTTTAAATTTTAAACATTATGACACTCAAAGAATTATTAATCAATGAAATACAACAGGAATCCGTAAGTATCCGCAAAATGCTATCCCGCGTTCCGACGGACAAATTCGGATGGAAACCTCACGAAAAATCCATGCCGCTGGGGCATTTAGCTTCGCACATTGCTACACTGTTCGGCTGGGCAGAAATGGTGGTAACTTCCGACGAACTGGATTTAAAAAACTTCACGCCCTGCGAAGCTAAAAATGGAGAAGAACTTTTGCAACTCTTTGAAAACATAAAAGAAAAATCCGTAAAAGCTCTGCAACAGGCAGATGAAAACGCTTTGCAAAACTCGGAATGGACTTTGCGGATGGGCGAACATATTATTTTCAAACTGACGAAATATAGTATCATCAGAACGATGTGTTTCAATCATTTGTATCATCATCGCGGACAGTTGAGCGTGTATTTGCGGTTGTTGGATATTCCTGTTCCGGGAACGTACGGACCGAGCGCTGATGAACCAAATTAATAAATTTGAAAATCAGTAAATTAATAATTATACAGTTACTCAATCATCAATAAATCAATTATTTAAATGAATATCTGGGACAAAGGTTTTTCGGTAAATGACAAAATCATTCAATTCACAGTCGGGCGGGACAGAGAACTCGACTTGTATCTTGCAGCGTACGACATTCTCGCTTCCAAAGCGCAGGCGGTCATGCTGGCAAAAGTCGGGTTGATTTCCGAAGAAGAAAAAAATCAACTGCTGGAAGGCTTGGACGAGTTGGCTCATCAAGTTGAAAACAAGAACTTTACGATAGAAAAAGATTTTGAGGACGTGCATTCTAAAATAGAATTTTACCTCACCCAAAAATACGGCGATGCCGGCAAGAAAATCCATACGGCACGTTCGCGGAACGACCAAGTCTTGACAGCTATCTTGTTGTTTTTCAAAGACTATCTGAAACAATCTTCTCTGAAAATTTTTGAACTTATTCAAATTCTGAAAAACAAAGCGCAGGAACATCAGTCGGATATTCTTCCCGGATATACTCATTTTCAGGCAGCTATGCCATCTTCTTTCGGATTGTGGTTTTCTGCTTATGCCGAAAATCTTCTTTCGGATTTGTATTTTTTTGAGGCGGCGCATCAAATTGCCGACCAAAATCCGCTTGGCTCCGGCGCAGGCTTCGGGAGCAGTTTTCCTATTGACAGGGAACTGACCGCCGCCGAAGCGGGATTTTCTCAGTTAGCCGTGAGTTCTGTCGGGGCGCAGATGCTACGTGGAAAAACGGAAAAATCCGTCGCTTTTGCGCTGTCGGAAACATGCGCAACGTTGAGTAAGATGGCGTACGACCTCGTGCTGTATAACAGTCAGGATTTGGGTTTCGTCGTTCTGCCGAAAGAATTGACGACGGGTTCGAGCATCATGCCTCACAAAAAAAATCCCGATGTTTTCGAGTTAGTCCGTGCAAGATGCAATAAGATTCAAGCGTTACCGAACGACATCACATTGGTTATCAATAATTTGCCAAGCGGATATCATAGAGATTTCCAGACTTTGAAGGAAATCTTATTCGAGCCGATGATGCAATTCATGGACATTCTGGACATTTTGATTTTTGCCGTTCCGCAAATTCAAATCGAAAAAGATTTTATCAACCTGAAAAAATACGATTTGATTTATACTGTCGAGAATATCAACAAGTTAATACAGCAGGGAACACCTTTCCGAGAGGCTTACAAGCAGGTTGGCAAAAGCGTGGAAGACGGCAGTTACATGCCTTTGAAAGATTTTCACACTACGCACGTAGGCTCGGTACATAATTTAGGTTTAGAATTGATTGAGAAAAAAATCGACGATTTTCATAAAAAATCGGTGTTATTTAAAAAATAATGA
>JAITOO010000053.1 GCA_031289875.1 Flavobacteriaceae bacterium | reverse complement strand
TAGCTGTAAATATTTCCATAGTTCAAACTCATGGAGCAGAATTAGATTTTAAAAATTCTGCAAAAACAGAAGAAATAAATTCTATCAGTAAGGAGAACGGTGTAAGGATAGCGTTTCGATTTTAATATGTTTGATACTTTCCTCCAACAGCTTCAAACCTTTTCCAATCCTGAAAAAAAGGAATTTCTTCCGCATTTTTTCAAGACGGGGAAAGGAGAATATGGCGAAGGCGACCGCTTTCTGGGCGTGGTTGTCCCTGATATTCGGAAGGTTGCAAAGCAGAATTTGACGCTTTCTCTAAAAGAAATTGAAGAAGTTCTGCAAAGCGAGTATCACGAATGCCGTTTGTGCGCTTTGCTCATATTGGTCGAGAAGTTCAAACACACCAAATCAGAGCAGGAGAAAAAAGAAATTTTTGATTTCTATCTTTCTCATACCAAGAACATTAACAATTGGGATTTGGTAGATTTGAGCGTCAAAGACATTATTGGAGAATTTCTGCTCAACAAAGACCGAAAAATTTTGCATCAATTAGCTGAAAGTCAAAATCTTTGGGAGCAGAGAATGTCTGTAATTGCTACTTTTCCTTTCATCAAAAAGAATGATTTCGACGACACGCTGGCTCTGTCGGAGAAACTGCTCCACCACCCGCACGACCTGATTCACAAAGCCGCAGGCTGGATGCTGCGGGAAGTCGGAAAGCGGGACAAACAAACGCTGGTGCGGTTTTTGGACAAACACCGCCGAACCATGCCGAGAACCATGTTGCGGTACGCTATTGAAAAATTTCCGCAGGAAGAAAGAATTTTTTATTTAAAAAGATAATTTTGTACCATTTTTTATACAACACAGGAATCGCCTTGTTGGGCGCAATGATGAAAATCGCTTCGATTTTTCACCCGAAAGCCAAACTTTGGGTCAAAGGCAGGCAGGGAGTTTTGGCTCAAATTCAATCTCATATTTCTGAAAACGACAAAGTTATATGGCTTCATGCCTCCTCACTCGGAGAATATGAGCAGGGATTGCCTGTTTTCACCGCCTTGAAAGCGAAATATCCTGACCGCAAATTTGCGCTGAGTTTTTATTCGCCCTCCGGTTATGAAGTGGTTAAACTCAAAACTTGGGAAGATGTGATTTTTTATTTGCCGTTGGATACTCCTCAGAATGTCAGAGAGTTAGTTCGTGTTCTGCATCCCGAATTGGCAATTTTTGTGAAATACGACTTTTGGTTTAATACTTTGTCGGAATTATCTAAAAATCAGGTGAAAACGATTTTTATTTCTGCTATTTTCCGCAAAGACCAGATTTATTTCAAGCCGCAGGGAAAATGGTTTGTGTCTGTTTTTCACGAAGTTACACATTTTTTCGTTCAAGACGAAAACTCAAAAAAATTACTGCAATCGGTGGGAATTAATCAAGTTACAGTTTCAGGCGATACTCGTTTTGACCGAGTGAAAATGCTCTTAAAACGGGACAATCATCTGAATTGGCTGGTGCAATTTAAACAAAATCAGACGTTAATCGTGGCGGGAAGTACGTGGAAAGAAGACGATGAACTGCTGAAAAACTTCATTAACAAAAAACTGCCCGAAAACGCCAAAATTCTGATTGCGCCGCACAACATGAATGCGGAATATTTTCAGAAATTCAAAAAGGAACTTCATCTTTCAACTATTTTATATTCAGAAAGAAACGAAAAAAATATGTCTGATTTTCAGATTTTGATTCTGGACACGGTAGGACTATTGACCCAAGTTTATTCTTATGCAGACATCGCTTACGTTGGCGGCGGATTTACGCACGGCATACACAATGTGTTAGAGCCTGCCGTTTTCAGCATACCTGTGTTGTATGGAGCTGATTTTCATAAATTTATGGAAGCAAAGGAACTGCTGGAAGCCGGAGGTTCTCTTATCATCTACAATCAGCAGGAAATGAATTCTCTCTTCTCTGAATTAATTGATAATGAGGAAAAAAGAAAAGAAATTGGAACAAAAGCGGGAAATTACGTTTGGCAAAAACCTGATTCTACTGAAATTATTTTAAAAGAACTTTAAGTATTGGAAATCAAGTAATAAGCCTTTACAAAATCTAAAAAATCTGCGAGACGGTAAAGATTGTTTACTATCAAATAAACAGTCATCACGCTAAAAAGCAGATACAGAGAGCGGTACAGCATTTTATTTTCCTTGCAGGCAAAGAAAAGCCAGCCTGTCAGCAGCGGCACGACAAAAACCCAATGTCCGCCGTAAAGATAAGAAGTCCACAAACCGAACTTCATGAAACAGTGAATGATAACGTCCAGCAGAAAAGAAATCCAGAGAATATACGTCAGTTTGTTTTTCCGATTAGCAACCAAACCGGCAAGCATAAAAGCAAATATCAAAAAGACAAATAGATACTGCACAAAATTATCATACACCTGAAAATACAGTCCTTTATAATGAATTTTGAAAAACCGTAGATTCCGCTCTATGAACGATGGAAAAAGCACACTCCCACCGAAAAAATAAGTCGTAACCATGTCTAACCAAGTATCCCCTTTCGGATTGGAAAATTTCTCGTACTGCGAAGTCGATTTGACGATAATTTTCATGTAATCCCAATCCCTGCGCCACAAATACAGCAAAATGAAAATTGCAGCGGAAACTAAAGCCTTGACGATGGGATTGACAAAATATTTGACATTAATTTTCTTATTTTCAAACAGAAACGGAATGAAAGTTTTCGGCAGATTGGTAATCGTTTCTCCGCCGATGAAAATTCCCATGATGGAAGCAAAAAAAACAGAAATCCGTTTTCCCTGACTCAAAATCAAAGCAGAAATATACACATAAAACGAGAGCAAAAAAATGGTAAACGTGTAAGTTTCAGGCGTAAACGATAACAGAATGTTCGTTGAAAAAAAAGTGTAAAACACGACAATCAAAAGCGAAATTCCTGTTTCGAGTTTGATGATATTTCTCAAGTATTTGTAAATCAGCACGATGCCTAAAGATACATTAACGGCGCATAACACCGTGAACGTCAGGCTGAAAAAGCGAAAGTCGTCAACGGTTTGATAAACCCAAACTGCCAGATTGTAAACAGGCGTGATGAAAAATTCTGAAAACGGGTGTTTTTCAATCATTCCGCCCGAAAGAATTATCGAACGGTTGTCAAAGCTAAAATAGATATCCCAAGGGATTTTCTTGTTATAAATAACCGTTGTGTTTAACGAAAGCCAAATTCCCAACGGAAGATACAAAATCATGAGAATCAGGAACAAAACAGATTCCGTTTTGTTAGAGGGAAACAAGATTTTCAGAAAACTAAAAATCTTGTTTTTAATTGTTTCACCTCCCAATTTCGTCATGAAAAAATAGAAAAATTTAGATGTCGTCCTCTTCCTCATAAGGCTCATCGGCGAGGTCGTAAGAATCGTCTTCGTCATCTTCTTCGTTGTCGTAAGACTCTACTTCTTGGTCGAAACCGTTCAAATGCGCACCCATATCCACGTCGTCAATGTCGTCTATAGAAGCGGATGCGGCAGACGAAAATCCCCTGTCGGGCGCTTTCAACGGCATTTTTCCGAAACGGTAAACGGTTTTTGGATACGTTCCAATCGGTTTTTTGTCGATAATTTCCAGCAATTCCACGTAAAACGACCACATTTGCATAAAATCGTACACGAAAAGCATTTTGTCTCCGACTTTGGCAAAGGCTTCTTTGATGTACACGTCGGACATGGTCTCGCCGTCGCCGCCGTCCGACATGTCTTCCAGCGGAATTTCTTCGCCCTGCGACCATTTGGCGTTCGATTTGTAGAACGAAGCCAATTCTTCGCCTTTCAGACTGAATGCGCTTTTGATGCCTTCATGCAAGTTCCATAAAGTCTGATTTTGTTTTACGTCTATGTCCCTGAAAACGTCATCTTCCGTTTCAAGAATTACCCTAATTTTGTAAATCATAGTTTTTAATTTTTCTGCTTCAAATTTAGTTTTTTTCCTAATTCTATCATAAAATTGTAAGAATTTTCGTAATCATTTTTTATAATTCCGTCCAAAATGGCTTCTTTAATGGCTTCTTTGATGATGCCAATCTGCCGTCCTTCCGTGATTTCAAAAGTATCCATAATGTGGTTGCCCGTAATTGGAGGCTGAAAATTCCGGATTTTGTCTTTTTCTTCGACTTCTTTTATTTTTTGCTCAACATATTCAAAATTTTTCTTGAATTGCTTCTGTTTTTTTTCATTTTTCGTCGTGATGTCCGCCTTGCAGAGAAGAAACAAATCTTCCAAATCGTTGCCCGCCTCGAACAGCAACCGTCGCAGCGAACTGTCAGTAGCATCGTCCGTAACGAGTGAAATCGGGCGGGAACTGTACTGTACGAGTTTCTGCACGTATTTCATCGGTTCGCCCAGCGACAGACGCAGCCTCTTGAAAATCCCGACGACCATTTTGCTCCCGACAAACTCGTGGGAATGGAATGACCAACCCAAGTTTTTGTCGAATTTTTTAGTTTTTGCCTTGCCGATGTCATGAAGCAGCGCAGCCCACCTAAGCCACAGATTTTCAGTTGTTTTACTAATGTTATCGACTACTTCAATCGTATGGAAAAAATTGTCTTTGTGCTTTTTGCCTTCGATTTCTTCAATTCCCTGCAAATCTGTTAATTCCGGCAAGAAACGTTCCAATAATTTGGCTTCGTACAGCAATTTAAGCCCGACACTCGGTTGGGGAGCCATCATGATTTTGTTAAACTCGTCTGTGATGCGCTCTTTGGAAAGAATATCGAAACGTTCAGCATTTCTTTTGATAGCTTCAAACGATTCATTTTCAATGGTAAATCCAAGCTGAGTAGCAAAGCGGATTGCCCGAATCATGCGGAGCGGGTCGTCGGAATAAGTAATGTCGGGATCTAATGGCGTGCGTATCAGCTTTTTGTCTAAATCTGAAACACCGTCAAAAGGGTCTGACAATTCTCCGAAATGGTCTTCGTTCAGACTGATAGCCAAAGCGTTAATAGTAAAATCTCGGCGTTTTTGGTCGTCTTCAAGCGTTCCTTCTTCAACAAAGGGTTTTCGGCTGTCGGCAGAGTAGCTTTCCTTTCTCGCTCCGACAAATTCCAAATCCCTGCCTTTGTGTTTGAGCATTGCCGTTCCAAATCGCTTAAAGACAGAGAGTTTGGGTTTGGGTTTTAGAGATTCTGCAACGGCAGCCGCTAAGTCAATCCCGCTTCCTTCAGTTACAAAATCAATGTCTTTGTGCGAATTTTGCGCCAGCAGGAAATCCCGCACGAATCCGCCGATGACAAATACGCTCTGTTTCCGTGCCGAAGCGGTCTCGGAAATGCTTTTGAAAATAGGGTCTTTTACTGCTCTGCTTAAATTCATTATATTCTTACTCTCTGATTATCTTCACTTTACCACCCATAGATAGTTTGATAACGGAAGATGCGGTCTGTTTGTTAAGATTTTCGCGGCGCAAATTTATTATATAATCTACATCTTCCAAAATTTTAAGCGAAATTGCTGAAAAATTTTCAGGCGGAGATTCTCCGCTGATGTTTGCCGAAGTGGAAACCAAAGGGTTGCCTAACTTGGAGATGAGTTTTCGGCAAAATTCGTCTTTGGTAAGCCTGATTCCGATGGTGTTGTCGGCGGAAACGAGGTTGGCGGGCAGGTTTCGAGGATTATCGTAAACAATGGTCAGCGGTTTTTCCGAGAGGTCGATTAAATCCCACGCAAGTGGTGGAACATCAACGTATTTTTGCAATCTGTGTTCGGATTCGACTAAAATTATCAAACTTTTGGATTCTTTTCTCTGTTTGATTTGGTAGATTCGTTCGACGGCTTTTTCATTGGCAGCATCGCAACCGATGCCCCAAATAGTGTCAGTCGGGTAGAGGATTACGCCTCCTTTTTTCAGGATTTCTGCGGCTTTTTGAATTTCTTCATTCATCATGTCAAAATATTTGATAAAGATAGAAAGAAAAGTTTTTTTTGGACGAATTTTTTGCAATGTATAAAAACGAAAATCTTAACATTCGATAGATTTTCATGTATACTCAGGATTGAGTTCTTACCCATAGAACATCACTTCTATTTGCAGATAGATAATTTATTGGACTATAGATAAATACATGTGGCATAACAGCTTACTCTGTAAAACACTATCAAAATTTAACCTTTATTTTTCCTCCGAAAAATTGCATTTATGGGTTGAAAATTTAAAATTTTATTTTTGAGTCTATAAAAAAAACGAGATTGTTGATAGCTGATAATTTCATACAAATTATTTTCGTTATCTTTGGTAATCAAAGCATTACCTATTTTTCTGATATTCCGTCTTCGTATAGTTTGTAATAAAACTTTGTTATTTTCTTCGTATAGTTTTTCTTTTTTTTCAGAGCCTTGTGAAATCCCTTGCTTATGAATGCGGTACAAATAAATAGGTTTTTTAATAAATGAAAATTTTCCCAGTTCGTAAATTCTTAAATATAAATCTTGATCAACAGCTTTCAATAAATTTTCGTCTAAATGTATTTTTTTGTAAATATCAGATTTAAAGGTAAATAAATGCATTACACGATTGTCTATGTTAAAAAAATATTTATCGTTAAAGGGAACTGCCTTTGCTCTTTTGAAAATCTGAATTTTATTCAAATTTTCATCGCAAGCGTATAATTGTGAATGAGTTGCAACAGAATCAGGATGTTTTTTGTAAGTTTCCATGCAGATGTCTAATGCTTCCGACATCAGAGCATCATCAGGGTCTAAATAGCACAAAATATCACCCGAAGCTAAGTCTGCACATTTTTTTTTCGTGTAGCCTGCACCGAAATTTTTTTCATTTTTATATAGTTTAAACCGCTCATCACTTGTGATTAATGATTCAATTTGCCGAATAGAATCGTCAGTAGAACAATCATCTACGATGATTACTTCAAAGTCCTGATATGTTTGATTAACAATACTTTTAAAGCAATCTTTGAAATACTTGCCATTGTTAAAATTAGCCGTTAAAATAGAAAATTTCATTCAAAAAAAATTTGTGTAAAAATACGTATGAAATCATATATTTGCAAGGGCGTTTAACAGTAAAATTAAAAATGAATACAAAAAATATCAAAGCGCAGATGTATGCCTTTCCAATACCTGAAGTCAAGGAAAAACTTCGTAAACGTTACGGCGACCGCATTCCGCTCAACGAAACCGTCATTTTGTCCGCTCTATTTATAACAATAATATCTAATTGAAAATCATGAACTTGGCTGTATTTGTTTCCGGAGGAGGAACTAACTTGCAGAGAATTATTGATGCCGTTGATTCGGGAGAACTGCAAAACACTGAAATTAAAATTGTTATCGCAGACAGAGATTGTTTTGCATTGGAACGTTCTTTGGACAAGGGCATCACAACTTTTCTCTTGGAAAGAGGCAAAAATCTGTCTCAAGTAATTGATGAACTATTGGAAAATCAAGACATTGGTTTAATCGTTTTGGCAGGATTTCTATCTATTTTAAACTCAGAATTTTGCGAAAAATGGTCAGGGAAAATTATTAACATTCATCCCTCGCTTTTGCCAAAATTCGGAGGCATGGGAATGTATGGTGCAAGGGTTCATGAAGCTGTTCTGGAAGCGGGAGAAAGCGTTTCTGGGGCGACGGTTCATTTTGTGACTTCGGGTGTGGACGACGGCGAAATCATTGTGCAAAGAACTTTCTCCGTCGAAAAGGGTGATACCGTTGCCGATTTACAGCAAAAGGTGATGAAAGTTGAGCAGAAAATCCTTATCGAAGCGATTGATAAAATCGCTAAGAAAATTGAAAACTCAAATACGTAATTGGCTTATTTTCAGATAGAAACAGTTTTTCGTAATGCGTTTTGATTTCCCGTACATAAGACGGAAGTTCATATTCCGGAGAGCCATAAATGTCATGATGAGAAGCTAAAACTCTGTAACCCAATGCCTGAGCCAAACCGTTGGCGTAACCATGCAAAAATTCGCTGTCGGTTTTCAAATGTACACAGCCGTATTTGTGTAAAATTTTCTTGTATTTTTCCAAGAAAGAAGGGTGTAACAGCCTGTGTTTTGCTCTTTTAAATTTGATTTGAGGGTCAGGAAAAGTAATCCATATTTCATCAACTTCTTCATCAGCAAAGAGGCAATCAAGCAGTTCAATTTGTGTCCGCAAAAAGCCGACATTGTGCATTCCGGCTTCCACAGCGGTTTTCGCTCCACTCCAAAAACGCGCTCCTTTGATGTCAATACCTAAAAAGTTTTTGTCAAGAAAATGTTTACCCAATCCAACGGAATATTCGCCCTTGCCGCAGCCCAACTCCAAAACCAACGGATTTTCATTTTTGAAAAAGTCACGTTTCCACCGTCCTTTTAAATAAAAATTGTGCAAAACCTCCTCTCTTTCAGGTTGAATAACGTTCCAAAAAGTTTTATTTTCGGCAAATTTACGAAGTTTATCTTTTCCCATAATTATTTATATGCAAAAATACGAACTTTGATTTTTTCAATCTAAAAAAACTTTTAAATTACATGATTTCTAATAATTAATTACCCAAATATTTTTGGTATTTTTAAACTCTAAAGTTCTAATCTCTAATCTTTCCAAATAGAGTTCCAATGCCCACCTGAGGGTTTCAACCTGCTATTGCGTTAATATTTCAAAGGGAAGAAACTAATCCTTGCATATTATCAGGCTTTTTTGATATAATCCACAATCCATTCCCCAACTTCGGAGGTAGAATAAGCTTTCCCTCCCGAAACGATATCTTCGGTTACGATTTTGGATTCCATAGAAGCATCTACGGCTTTGCGGATTACTGCACCCTCTTCTTTCAGATTGAAAGCATATTCAAACATCAGCGCAGCGGACAAAATCGTTGCTAACGGATTGGCAATATTTTTCCCCGCAGCCTGTGGATACGAACCATGAATCGGCTCAAACACAGATGTATGCACGCCTATTGAAGCCGACGGCAGCATTCCGAGCGAACCCGTAATCACAGATGCCTCATCGGTCAAGATGTCGCCGAACAGATTTTCGGTTACCAGCACATCAAAACGTTTGGGAAACTGAATAATCTGCATGGCAGCGTTATCGACGAACATATATTCGGTTTCGATATGTGGATATTCCTTTTCGATTTCCTGTGCAATCTGCCTCCAAAGTCTTGACGTACAGAGAACATTTGCCTTATCTACTATCGTAACTTTTTTTCTGCGCTGTTCTGCCAACTGATATGCCAGCCGCACAATCCTTTCGACTTCTTCACGCGTGTAAACGCAAGTGTCGTACGCCGTATCGCCGTCCTCGCTCCTGCCCTGCGGACGACCGAAATACAGCCCGCCCGTAAGCTCTCGGAGACACATAAAATCCGCTCCTTCAACCAAATCGGCGCGCAGAGGCGATTTGTGAATCAAGGACGGAAAAGTGTTAATCGGACGGAGATTGGCATACAAGCCCAAATCTTTGCGCATTTTCAGTAAACCCTGTTCGGGACGCACTTTTGCAGACGGATTGTTGTCATACTTCGGATCGCCGATTGCGCCGAACAAGACCGCATCGGAAGCCATACATAAAGCGTGTGTTTCAAGCGGATACGGATTTCCTGTTCTGTCAATTGCCACCGCCCCAACTAAGGCTTCCTTGTAGGTAAGTTCGTGATTGTACTTGGCGCAAACGGTTTTGGTAACTTCCAATGCCTGAGCTACAATCTCAGGTCCTATGCCGTCTCCGGCTAATACTGCTAAGTTCAGTTTCATATTTTATTTTATTTTTTTGCAAATTAAATGATTATTTCAGACATCTTCAAGTTCAAATAAGGTTTTCTGCCAATTTTGGAAAAATATTCTTTCTCATTTAAATAATTCGCTCTTCCCGAAATGAAAGGGCTTATTTTTGAAAACAGTAATTATTATGTCTGATTATCAGACTGTAAATGTTAAATCATATCTATTTTTTGCTTTTAGCGGACAATAAGCCAAAAAATCACATACCCTCAATAATATTCAGCATTTTTTCCGTTGCCTGAATGGCGGCAGCGGTTTGGTCTGCGTCCAAGCCTCTGGTTTTGAAAAGGTTTCCATTGAAATCCCAAGAAATCACAGTCTGAACCAAAGCATTGGTCTGTCCGCCGGGCGGAATGATGACCTTGTAATTCGTCAAAACAGGAAGCGGTCTGTCCAATTTACCGTAAACTGTAACCAGAGCTTGCGCCAGCGCATCATATTGCCCGTCGCCGGAAGCTGTCTGCTCGTACCGTTTATCGTCCACTTCCATCTGAATGGTCGCCACAGGATGCAACCCTTTGCTCAAAACCAGAGTATAGGAAAGAATCTTTACTTTTTTCTCGTTCTCATTGGTATTCAGCACATCAGAGATGATAAAAGGCAAATCTTCCTGCGTGATGATTTCCTTTCGGTCTCCAAGTTCGATGACGCGGTTGGTAACCTTAATCATATCAGCATCATCAAGTTCAATACCCAGCGCTGCAATATTTTTTTTGATGTTGGCTTTGCCCGACAGTTTCCCCATCGCATACTCCCGCACGCGCCCGAAACGGTCGGGGTGTAAATCGTTGTAATACAGATTGTTTTTGTTATCTCCGTCGGCATGGATTCCTGCCGTCTGCGTGAAAACATTTTCTCCGACAATCGGCTGATTGGAAGAAATATTCTGTCCCGAATAGGTTTCCACTACTCGGCTCACCTTGTTCATCATCACTTCCTTGATGGAAGTTTTGATTTTGAGTTGATCGTGCAGGACAGCAATCACGCTCGGAAGCGGTGCATTTCCGGCACGTTCGCCCAAACCGTTCATGGTTATGTGAATACCGTGAACGCCTGCCTCAACAGCTGCCATTACGTTTGCCACCGCCAAATCGTAGTCGTTATGTGCGTGAAAATCAAAGTGTTTGTCGGGGTATCTTTCTAAAATTTTTCTGCAAAATTCGTAGGTATTGTTCGGATTCAAGATTCCCAACGTGTCGGGAAGCATGAAGCGTTTGATTGGCTCGTTCTGCAAACCGTCGAGCATAAACAACACATAATCAAGAGAATGAAGCATTCCGTTTGACCAGTCTTCCAAATACATATTTACCGTAATTCCCATAGAATGAGCTAATTGCACATCTCTTTTAATGTCAGCCAAATGCTGTTCGGGTGTTTTGCGCAACTGCTCGGTTACGTGCTTGTACGAACCTTTGGTCAGGAGATTAATCGTATAACAGCCTGCGGATTGAATCCAATTCAACGAAACACCGTTATCTACAAAACCCAAAATTTCGATTTTGTCCAACTGTCCTGCTTCTTTTGCCCAATGGGTTATTTTTTTGACGGTTTGAAATTCGCCTTCGGACACCTTTGCCGAAGCGATTTCTATTCGGTTTACTCCCATATCAAGCAGCAGGCGAGTAATGCTCAATTTTTCTTGCAAAGAAAAGGAAACGCCCGAAGTCTGTTCGCCGTCGCGGAGGGTGGTATCCATTATTTCTATCATATTTCTTTTATTTTCAAATAGTTATTCTTATTCCACTTTTATAATTATCAGACTTTATATAATTATTGTTTCACATTCGGAGTCAAGCTGTTGCCTCCTTCGATTTCTTTTTTATCGACCTCAATTTGAGTGTTTTCCTTTTGCTGATTTCTGTTTTTGCCAAAATTATAGGTAAACTTAATCCAATACGTCCTCGAATCTGATTTACTGTACAGAAATGTATGGAAATCAGGGGCGGGAATGTTCATTTTTTGTGCATTTTGATTGAAAATATCATCAACGGAAAGCATGATTTTTAAATTTTTGTTGAAAAAATTTCGACTCAAATTCAAGTCAAGTCTCTGAATCGGTTTCCGCACCTGATAAACCTGAAAAGTTCCTTTGGTGATGTGGAAATAGGTCGCCGACAATTTCATATCATACGGCAGAACAATCTGCGCCATTCCTCCAAAAAAACCAATCGGACTGTTGCCTGCAAAATACTCATAATCAGATATTTTATACTTGGCATATGCCCCAAACAGATAAACAAAACTCATTTTGTCAGGGTCTAAATTTTGTTTAAAAAACTCTTTTCCTTTGGTTATCAGACCGAAAGGAATAGGCAACCCTGCATAAAGCGTGAGATTTTTCACTCCATGAAAAGTTTGATACGTCTGTGCCGTAACCAGCGAACTGCCGGAATTTTCGTAAGCCAACAGATTAATATCCTTAGAATAAGAATATTGCGCTCCGAGATGAAGATAATTAAACGCCGTCAGTCTAATGTCGTAATTATCATAAAAATTAGGTTCTAAGTAAGGATTTCCTGTATTTACTGAATATTGATTAAAAAATCCATTGTAATTCGGGTCAAGATTGCTATAAGGAGGCATCGAAATCTTACGGGAATACGAGGTCGTCAGGCTAACCATTTTGTTGAGTTCGTACATCACATTGAATGTTGGAAACAAATTGTTGATATTATTATTCGTACTGATTTCATACTCAGGGACATAACTTTTACTGTCCAAATATTCCCAACGCAATCCCGCCACCAAACTCCATTTTTTTAATTTCTTCCGAACCTCGGCATAAACCGCCAAATTGTTTTCTTCGTAATTGAAATTCAAATCGTTAATGTAAACAGGATTTTCCAAAATGGAAGCGTCGCTGCTGTTGAGATTGTATTCCCCTAAACTATTGGAACTTAGATAACTGTATTTTGCGCCTGTATTAAAAGTCAAATTAACTTTCTTAAACGGAATACTCAAATCGTATTTCAAAAAGAAATTGGAAAAATCCAAATCCAAATTATTGATATTGTAATTGTTATCTTTGTTTTGACTTTGTATTGACCTGACAAACTGACTCTTATTATAAATATTGTAATAAGCCGTAACGTCCAAGGTTCTTCCCAATGTATCCAACTGATTTTGAGACTTTAAAATAAATTCATGATTATTGTTTTTATTCCTCAGCTTTGAACTGCTCAGCAAAGACACCTCGGGCGCATAATTTTGGCTGCCCACTTCGCCGTCAGAAAATTGATTGTCATGAGCCAGATTCATGTTATAATTGAACAAAATCCGAGATTTTTCCGACAATTTCAAGCCAAAAGAGGGTCGGAAATAGAAATTTCGGTCAAATTCATGCGTTTTACTGTCCGAATTTAACAATACTTCGGGAGTAAACGAGGTGAAAAATACGGAAGTTCCTGAATTTTTGTCTTTTTCGTGATAATTGTACCCCGTCTGCATCTGCCAGCTCATATTTTTCAGCCTGCCGTTGAGCAGCAACGACGGCGAATATTTTTGGTTTCTGTTAAAACCGTAATGAAAGTTCAGCGTGCCGTTCACGCCGTTCAGCGCATTTCCCTTTGTGATGATATTGATGATTCCGCCGCCCGTATTGGCTTCGTAAGATGCTCCCGGAGTGGAGATTACCTCTATCCGCTCAACAACGTTTGCGGGCAGGCTTTCCAAATAGTTCAAAAGGTCTTGACCGCTTAACGTTGAAGGAATGCCGTCGATATAAATCGCTGCGTTTCTTCCATTTATAGTTATTCCTCCCATAGGGTTGGCAATTACGCCCGGAAGTTTTTTGACGGCATCGTAGAGCGAGCCGCCTTCCAAAATGTCGTTGTTTTTAACTGTAAAAATAACTTTGTCTGCTTCTGCCTTGATAAATTCTTTCCGTATTCCTGTAACGGTTACCTCGTCCAGCGCTTTTTCCTTTACAGTTTTTCCTGTATTTACAGAATCAGTCTGCGAGAAACAGAAACTGCCACAAGACAGCGCAAGCAAAATCATTAATTTACTGTTCCTGTTCATTACAAATGTTTTAATCCTGTAAATTCAGGAATTTTGAACGTTTTTCGTATTCCTCAATTTTAGATTTGTTTGCCAGCAGATAGTCAATGTCGTCCAATCCTTTGAGCAGACATTCTTTTTTGTAAGTATTGATTTCAAATTGTTCGGAATTGCCTGAGGCATCGTTGGTTATCGTTTGCTTTTCCAAATTAATCGTAACCGTATTTTCAGGATTTCCGAAAACAGACTCAAACAGCTCCGACAAAAATTCAGGACTGACGACGACGGGCAACAGACCGTTGTTCAGCGAATTATTCTTGAAGATATCGGCGAAATAGCTCGAAACTACTGCTCGGAAGCCGTATCCTACAATCGCCCATGCGGCGTGTTCACGGCTTGACCCGCTCCCGAAGTTCTTTCCTGCAACGAGGATTTGTCCTTTGTAGGTTGGGTTGTTCAAGACGAAATCCTGTTTTGGATTTCCTTCTTTATCATATCTCCAGTCTGCGAAAAGATTATCGCCAAAGCCTTCTTTATCAGTAGCTTTCAAAAATCTTGCAGGGATGATTTGGTCGGTGTCCACGTTCTCTATCGGAAGCGGAACACAAGTTGATGTTATCGTTTGAAATTTTTCCATTTTTCTTTTTTAATTAGTGAATCTGAAATTTATTTTGATTTTACTTTCTGCGTTTTGACCCTCTCAGATGTTTGCTCCGATTGACGTTCTGCTTTTTAATAATTGATTGGCAACGACAAATTTTTTCTCATTTTCCAACTGATGTGTGAAAACAACAATATCCAAAGCAACCTTGAACGACAAATCTACAACGGTATTTCCTGTTTCTCTCATAATTTACCTGTTTTCGAATTTGCTGATTTTCAATTTAAATAGTTCTTGGGTCGGTGATTTTTCCCGTAACGGCAGCAGCAGCAGCTACTAACGGTCCTGCCAGAATTGTACGTGCGCCGGGTCCCTGCCTTCCTTCAAAATTTCGATTGGAAGTAGAAACGGCGTATTTTCCCGAAGGCACTTTGTCATCATTCATCGCCAGACACGCCGAACAGCCCGGCTGTCGAATTTCAAAACCTGCTTCGGTCAAAATCTGGTAAATACCTTCGTCCTTTATTTGCTGTTCCACCTTTCGGCTTCCCGGCACTAACCAAGCCACCACGTTATCGGCTTTCCTCTTTCCTTTCACAAAATTGGCGAAAAGTCTGAAATCTTCTATCCGTCCATTAGTGCAACTTCCCAAAAAAACATAGTCTATCAGTTTTCCCTCTAATTTTTCCCCGGGTTTAAAACCCATATAATCCAATGATTTTTTGAAAGAAATCTGACCTGTTTCGTCCATATTTTCCAAAGTCGGAATAGTACCGTTCACAAACATTCCCATTCCGGGATTCGTTCCATAAGTAATCATCGGCTGAATGTCGGCGGCGTTAAATTCATATTCTTTGTCGAAAACAGCATCTTCATCGGTTTTCAGCGTTTGCCAATATTCTACCGCTTCGTTCCATTTTTCGCCTTTCGGAGAGAAATCTCTGCCTTTCAAATAGTTGAAAGTCATTTCATCAGGGGCGATGAGACCTCCGCGCGCCCCCATTTCAATACTCAAATTGCAGAGGGTCATGCGCTGCTCCATTGTCAAACTGCGGATTGCCTCGCCGGCATATTCCACAAAATAGCCTGTCGCTCCGCCTGTTGTGAGTTGGGAAATCATGTACAAAGCGATGTCTTTGGAAGTAACGCCCTCGTGCAGCCTGCCGTTGAAGGTGATTCTCATCGTCTTCGGTTTGGTTTGAAGAATGCACTGTGTAGCAAGCGCCATTTCCACCTCGCTGGTTCCTATTCCGAAAGCTACCGCACCAAAAGCTCCGTGCGTAGAAGTATGGCTGTCTCCGCAGACAATCGTCATTCCGGGCTGGGTGTAGCCGTTTTCCGGACCGATGATGTGAACTACGCCGTTTCGTTCGCTTCCCAATCCGTAAAGAGTTAAGTGAAAGTCGTTTGCGTTTTTAGAAAGTGTATCCAATTGATTTTTGGAAATCGGGTCTTTTACGGGTTGGTCTTGGTTGCAGGTCGGCGTGTTATGGTCGGCGGTCAAGGTAATCTGTTTAGGTCTGAAAACTTGTAATCCTCGTTCCCTCAACCCGCTGAATGCCTGCGGACTGGTTACTTCATGGCAAAACTGCCTGTCGATGTACAACTGCGTGGGACCGTCTTTGATAGCGCTTACTACGTGAGCGTCCCAGATTTTGTCAAATAATGTTTTTTTCATTTTGTTTTTTAATCTCTTATTAATCAATTAATTAAACGGGAATTTTATTCATCGCATTGATGAAAGCCTCTACGGAAGCGGAAATAATGTCTGTATTAGCGGAGAATCCGTAATAATTAATCCCGTTAAATTCTACCTGCATGTGAACTTTTCCAAAATCGTCGCTTCCTTTATTGATGGCTTGAATTAGAAACTCCTGAATGGTTATCTGCCTTTTAATTATTTCTTTCACCGCACGGATAGCTGCATCCACAGGACCGTTTCCGAAGGAAGTAGCCGTAAATTTCTCTCCTGCAATGTCCAAAGCTACCACCGCAGTACAACGAACTCCTTTTCCGGAAGTTACTTGAAGATAGTCCAATTTTATACGGTTGGAAGCATTGCCTTCTTTCCCTGCAAGTATCAGTAAATCGTCGTCGTTGATGTCTTTTTTATGATCTGCTAATTCCAAAAATTTTTCGTAGAGTTCGGTCAGTTTTTCGCCCTCAACCTCGATTCCCAGCAATCCTAAACGGTTTTTCAACGCATGACGTCCACTTCGGGCAGTGAGGACAATCGCATTGTCGTCAATTCCAACTTCCTTAGGGTCAATGATTTCGTAAGTAGAAAGATTTTTAAGCACGCCATCTTGGTGTATTCCTGAAGAATGGGCAAAAGCATTGCGCCCGACAATTGCTTTATTGGGCTGGACAGGCATGTTCATCAAACTGGAAACCTTGCGGCTGAGCGGATAAATTTTCTTGGTATTGATGTTGGTTTCTATTTGCAGTTCCTTGTGGCTTTTGATTGCCATAACTACCTCTTCCAGAGAGGTGTTTCCTGCGCGCTCTCCTACTCCATTGATGGTTACTTCCACCTGCCGAGCGCCATTCAGCACGCCCATAATGGAGTTGGCAGTTGCCATTCCCAAATCCTGATGACAGTGAGTGGAGAGAATTGCTCCTTTTAAATCCACATTATCAACAAGATACTTGATTTTTGCGCCATATTCGGTAGGCAGGCAATAACCCGTAGTGTCGGGGATATTGACCACCGTAGCTCCTGCATTTATCACAGCCTGAACAACTTTTGCTAAATATTCGTTATCCGTACGACCCGCATCTTCGGCGTAAAATTCTACGTCCTCCACGAATTTTTTGGCATAAGCCGTCGCAGCGATAGCTCTCTGCAAGACCTCTTCCTGTGTGGAATTGAACTTGTATTTGATGTGATAATCAGACGTGCCGATTCCTGTATGGATACGCTTTTTCTTGGCGTATTTCAAAGCTTCGGCAGCCACTTCGATGTCCTTTTCTACAGCGCGGGTCAGGGCGCAAATAGTAGGCCAGGTAACCGCTTTGGAGATTTCCACCACCGAATTGAAGTCTCCCGGACTGGAAACGGGAAAGCCCGCTTCGATAACGTCCACACCGAGTTCTTCCAGCGCTTTGGCAATTTCAATTTTTTCAATCGTATTCAACTGACACCCCGGAACCTGCTCCCCGTCCCGTAAAGTTGTGTCGAAAATAAATAGTTTATCCATTTGCTTTTTTTTCTTTTTCTACATAAAAACAAGCCTTTCCGTTTGAGTGAGAAAGGCTTGCGTAATTTTTAACTTAATAACAGCATTACTCACTCCGAAATTTATCCAGAATCAAAATAATGCGGCTAATAAGGTTAGACAATGTCATGAATTTTGTTTTTTTTCTGACGGCTAAATTATAAAAATTATCATAAACCAACAACAAAAATTATAAAAAATTTTAATCTTTATTATTTTTTTACTAAAAAACCAATATACAGGCTTATTAATTACGAATCATTCTATTTGAGCTGGAAATAAAAGTTAATTTTTAGGAATTTGACATAAAGTTAAATTTTGAAAAATTTTATTGCTTCTCCAATATCAATGTATGGTCAATGATGTCGGGGATTTCTTCTTTGTAGTGCGTTACATAAATCAGCGCTTTGTCAGGCGTACAAAATTTTTTTATCAACTTATTGATTCTCTGTTTACTACCCATATCCAAACCATGCAACGGCTCGTCTAAAATCAGCAGAGCAGGGTTCTTAACAAAAACTCTCGCCAAAAGAATCAACCTCTGTTCGCCTGTGGAAACATTCAAAAAAGAAATATTTTTAAGCCGCTCAATATCAAACACTTTCATCCATTCTGAGGCAATTTCCCCTTGTTCTTCACTGCATTTTCGATACAGTCCGACCGTGTCAAAAAATCCCGAACCTACTACGTCCAAGCAAGTTACGTTTTTTTGATAGTACAAATGCATTTCGGGAGAAACATAACCAATGTGTTTTTTTATGTCCCAAATGCTCTCGCCTGTGCCCCGCTTGCGGTCAAACAGCGTGATGTCGTTCGCATACGCCTGCGGATTGTCTCCCGCTACCAGACTGAGGAGCGTGGATTTTCCCGAACCGTTTGCACCCAGCAGCGCCCATTTTTCGCCTCTTTTCACTTGCCACGACAGATTTTTGAGAATAAACCGAGAGCCGTATTTAATATTTATTTTGTTGAAAATCAGAGCATTCACAAAATTTACTGTCTCGGATTCATACCCTAACCTTTTAGGAATAACTTCTTGTATTTCAGAATGAAACAGTTTTTTTTGAAACTCTTTGTCTGCTTTAAAATCAGCCGCACTCAAAGGCGGAAGCAGCGTTTTGTCTTTCACCGGTAAAACCTGAGTTATCACAGGCGGAATATCTTCCGTATCTGCCACTAATAGAATAATTTGCAAATTATCCATTTGAGCCAAACGTTCCAAAACTTTCTTCAAAACCTCTCGGGTGGCAGAATCTAAACCGATGAACGGATTGTCCATAATTAAAATTCTCGGTTTTTGAGACAATGAATTGACAATGAGAAATTTGCGTAATTCTCCGCTCGAAAGCAAATGAATTTTCTTTTCCAATAAATCTTCAATTCCAAAAACAGAAATCAATTCTTTAATCCATTGTAAATCAGATTTTTTATTAAAAAAATCTTGAATAGTAGCAACTTCTGCTTCGTCCTCCAAACCGACATTCCAACGCTGCTGGTAATAACTGTTCTGCGAATCCACAAAACTGTAAATGTCCCGAAACGCTACGAATTTCACAAAGTCTCCGGCATTCTGAGCTTTGCTGTTACCGTCTTGATAAATAATCTCGCCTGTTTTCAGGGCGTGTTTGCCCATGAAAATGTCTGCAAGCAAGGTTTTGCCCGCTCCGTTTGCTCCAATGACTGCCCAATGTTCATGCGCCTGAATTTTCCAGTTAATCGGCTGATTGAAAGCTAATTCCGTCTTTCTCGGAACAGCATTTTTGATTTCGACAAAAGTTTTTTCTTTGGCGGTTGGGTTGCAATTTTTCACTCTTAAATTTCTTCGTTCAACAACTCAGCAATATCTTTGACCAAAATTTCTTTTTCTTTTTCCTTGATTTTCACTCCGTCAATGAACATCGTATTGCAGAACGGACAACTTGTTGCAATGATATTCGGCTGATTTTCAATCGCTTCTTCCGTTCTTTCAATATTAATGTCTTTTGTTCCTTTTTCAGGTTCTTTGAACATTTGCGCACCGCCCGCTCCGCAGCAAAATCCGTTTTGACGGCAGCGTTTCATCTCAGCCAAATCGGCTTCCAGCTTTGCCAGAATCGCTCTGGGAGCTTCATACTCGCCATTGGCTCGCCCAAGATAGCAAGGGTCGTGAAAGACTATTTTTTTGCCTTTGAATTTTCCTCCTTCTACTTTCAATCGACCTTCGTTCAGCAACTTATGCAAAAATTGCGTGTGATGCAAAACTTCATAATTTCCGCCCAACTGCGGATATTCGTTTTTTAACGTATTGAAACAGTGCGGACAAGCAGTTACAATCGTTTTTACGCCATAATTGTTCAGCGTTTCGATGTTCATCATTGCCTGCATCTGGAAGAGAAATTCGTTACCGGCGCGTTTTGCAGGGTCTCCCGTACAGTTTTCTTCTTGTCCGAGAATGGCAAATTCCACGCCCGCTTTCTGCAACAACAAGGCAAAAGCTTTGGTGATTTTCTTGGCTCTCTCGTCGAAACTGCCGGCGCAGCCTACCCAAAACAGCACTTCGGGCATTTTGCCCTCCGCCGCAAATTCTGCCATTGTTTTTATAGGTTGATTCATTGGATTTGTGGTTTAAGTTTTTTTAAATTTGTCATCTGTCCAAATCTAAGATTTAATCTATAAAGCAAATTTACAGGAAAAACTTTAATTTTCTTTCAAAGAAATTGAAATCACATAATTTTTAAAAATTTTTAGACAAGCCGAAACTTTTTCATTTTCACTCTTTCGCTTGATTTTTTCGAGATGCTATATAAATCAATTTTTTCCTACATTTGCCATTATGGAAGAAAACAGCAAACTTTGGATTTTCCAGTCAAGACGGATTTTGACGGAACAGGAAGAACAAAATATTGCCGAAATGATTGAGACTTTTCTGCAATCGTGGGCAGCACACGGCAAAGAGATGAAATCTGACTATAAAATACTGAACCACAAATTTATAGTCATCACAGCTGATGAAAATCACACGAAAGCAACGGGCTGTTCTATGGACAGTTTGAACCGGTTGGCGCGGGATATCAATGCCGAATACGACTTAGACCTCCTCAACCGACTGTGGATCAGCTATGAAACTGCGGAAAAAGACATCAAAACAATCCTGCTGAATGAATTTAAACAATCAGTGAAAAATGGGTTATTCGACTTAAATACAATAATTTACAATCTTTCCGTAAGTTCGGCAAAAGAATTTAATGAAAAATTCAAACAACCGTTGCACCAAAGCTGGGCAAAAATTTATTTGAATTAAAAAATTTACTTTGCTTCATAGTCCAAACGGATAGTAACATTTGCCGTTTTATTTTTTGATGAAATGTTAAACGTTCCGCCCCAAGAATAATCTTCATCTGAAGAGTTTTGTGCAGTAATTTGAAAAACACCTAAGTTGGCTTTTTTCAACTGTCCTAATTTTCCTCCTGCGTTCTTAGCTATTTCTTCTGCTCTTTTTTTAGCATCTTTAGTTGCTTCTGCAATCATTTGGATTTTTAAATCAGACAATTTGGTGTAATAATAAGCCGGCGTGGGAGAATACAACTCTACCCCATTGTTAATCAATTCTGTAATTTGTCGGGATAGATTTTCCACTTTTTGCACATCTTTTGATTCGATAGTAACCGTTTGATTCAACTGATACCCTGTAAATATTTTTTGACTACTATCGCCTACGTAACCTGTGTAATTACGGTACTCATACTGTTTATTAATATCCACAGCAGAAAAAACAATATCTTTTTCGGCAAATCCTTTGGAAATCAAATAATTCTTTATTTTCTGCCTGTCCTGCTCCAACTCTGCATAAGCTGTTTTCAATTCCAGATTGTTTTTGGAAAAAGTTCCATTCCACACAATCAAATCGGAAACGAAATCTTTGGTTCCCAGTCCGGTAACGGAAATAGCGTTATTCTGATTTCTATTTTTAAAAGCCGTTCCTAAAAAATAGGCGGCAAGAACCACTGAAATAGCAATAATTGCAGTAGTAAGCGTGTTTTTTGGTATTTCCATAAAAAATAATTTTTTAAATTAGTTTGTAAATGTATGAATTTTTATCAATATGAAAAATAATTAAAAAAATTTTGTTGGCACGCAGAAAAAAAATAAAAGCGCTTGTTAAAAACAAGCGCTTTTATCAATTTTTAATATACTAACTTATTATAAAGTATTGATATTGTTCAAATCTTCAAAAGCCTTTTCCAGACGTTTAGAGAAAACTTCTTCACACTTGCGAACCCAAACGCGGGGGTCATAGAATTTCTTGTTCGGAACATCTGCGCCCGTCGGGTTGCCGACCTGTGTTCTCAAATATTCAATATTAACTTCGACATAATCTCTTGCGCCTTCAGTATAAGCAAATTGCAAATCGGTATCTATATTCATCTTGATAACTCCATAGCTGATAGCCTCTCTGATTTCTTCCAGCGAAGAGCCTGATCCTCCATGGAATACAAAATTTACAGGTTTATCAGAAACCGAATTGAGTTGTTTTTTTACATATTCCTGAGAATTGTGCAAAATTTTAGGTTCAAGTTTCACATTGCCGGGTTTGTAAACTCCGTGAACGTTGCCGAAAGCCGCAGCAATCGTAAAGTTCGGGCTGATAGAGTTCAACGCTTGATAAGTTTTATAAACATCGTCGGGTTGGGTGTAGAGTTTTGCGTTATCCACATCGCTGTTGTCCACGCCGTCTTCTTCGCCGCCTGTGATGCCGATTTCCACTTCCAAAGTCATTCCGATTTTGTTCATTCTTTCAAAATATTGGGAAGAAATCTCCAAATTTTCGTCAAGTGGTTCTTCGGAAAGGTCAAGCATGTGAGAAGAATACAAAGTCTTGCCTGTTGCCTTGTAATTTTCTTCGCTTGCAGTAATAAGTCCGTCAATCCAAGGCAGCAATTTTTTTGCGCAGTGGTCGGTATGCAAGATAATCGTCGCACCGTAAGCCTCAGCCAACGCATGAATATGTTTTGCGCCTGCGATTGCTCCTATCACATCGGCTCTCAAAGCCGGATTTTTAAAGCCTTTGCCTGCGTTAAAAACCGCACCGCCATTGGAATACTGAATAATAAGCGGCGCGTTTACCCTCACAGCCGTTTCTATAGCGGCATTGACGTTGCTTGAACCTATGACGTTGCAGGCAGGCAAAGCAAATTTATTTTCTTTGGCGTAATCAAAAATTTCTTTAACTATTGAACCTGTGGCTACTCCTGCAGGAAATTTTCTACTCATGATGTTTTAATTTAAATTAATATTCTCTTGACATGCAAAATTAATAAACTATTGTATTCTAATCAACTTTATTTGGTTGAATTTTCTCAGTTTTTGTATTTTTGCGAATTAAAATTGATGAAAAATCCTTTCAAAAACAAAACGGTTTGGATTGTCGGAGCCTCATCAGGCATCGGGCAAGCGCTGGCGGAAAACCTGTCAGAGCAAGGTGCGAGACTGATTTTGAGTTCGAGAAATGAAGAAAAACTAAACGAAATCAAAAATTCTTCTTCAAAGTCTGAAAATATCAAAATCTTTCCTTTGGACATTCTGAAATTCAATGAATTGGAAGAAAAAACTGCTCAGGCTTTTGCCTTTTTCGGCAAAATTGACTGCGTTTTTCTCAACAGCGGAACGAGTTCCAGAGGCACAGTTTTGGAAACCCAAATAGATGTCCACCAAAAAATCATGAATCTGGATTATTTCAGCTATGTGATTTTAACTCAGAAGATTCTGCCATTTTTCATCAAACAAAAATCGGGGCATTTTGTGGTTACAAGCAGCATAATGGGAAAAATCGGAACTCCCCTCCGCTCCGCCTATGCTGCTGCCAAACACGCTCTGCACGGATTCTACGATTGCCTGCGGGCGGAAACTGCCAAAGACGGCATTCGGGTTACGCTCCTTACGCCCGGACACATTTCGACGGAGATTTCTTTTCACACACTCACGGCAGACGGCTCTCCCAAAGGCATGAATGATGAGACTCATCAAAACGGACTGCCTGCCGACAAGGCTGCACAGCAAATTTTGCGCGCCCTTGCCCGCAACAAAAATGAAGTTTACATCGGTAAAAAACTGACACAGGAACATTTGTCGCTGTTTCTGTTCCGCCTTTGCCCTGATTTGCTTCACAAAATTGTCAGGAAAAAAATTCCTTGATTTGAGAAGTTGCTATTTTACCGCTTCCAACGCTTTTTCGTAGTCGGGTTCGTCTTTAATCTCGACAACTTGCTGTTCGTAAATTACCGTGCCTTTTTCATCTAAAACCACAACGGAACGGCTCAACAATCCTTTCAGTCCGCCGTCGGTAAATTCTGCGCCGTAAATCTGTCCAAAATCCGAACGGAAAGCAGAAAGCGTAATTACGTTGTTCAACCCTTCCGCACCGCAGAAACGCTGTTGAGCAAAAGGCAAATCTTTTGAAATACAAAGAATTACCGTGTTTTTTATTTCAGAAGCTTTTTGATTGAATTTCCGTACCGATGCAGCACAAACGCCTGTATCAATGCTTGGGAAAATGTTCAAAATCACTTTTTTGCCTGTAAAGTCAGACAATTTTTTCTCAGACATATCGACTGCAACTAAGTTAAAATCAGGAGCTTGCGCCCCAACTTTTGGGAGTTGCCCTGCTGTGTGTACTTCGTTTCCTTGAATGGTTACTGTTGCCATACTTTTTTTATTTTAGATTCACAAATGCAAAAATCATTCCTCAGAATCATCTTTCAGGCGTTCGCGTACAAATTCCACTTCGGTTTTTCCGTGCGGTTTAGGTCTTCCCTCCTCGTCCAACGCCACCAAAACAATTTTATCAATAGTGAGGATAATTTCCCTCGTCATCTTATTACGGGCTTTGCATTTCAGTGTAACTGAGGTAGTTCCGAACGAAATTACCTCAATTCCGATTTCGATGATGTCTCCCTGTTTTGCCGAACTCATAAAGTTGATTTCGGACATATATTTCGTTACAGTATGCTCATTTTCAAGCTGAATGATGGCATACAACGCCGCTTCCTCGTCAATCCATTCCAAAAGCCGTCCTCCGAAAAGACTTCGGTTTGGATTTAAATCTTCAGGCTTCACCCATTTTCTTGTGTGAAATCTCATCATAATTTGTTATTTTTCGATATTTTGCAACAAAGATACAATATTTTTATATTTTTTTTAATTTTATTCCGGATTTGATTTTTCTTTTAACAAAGCCAGCACCTTTTTTTGAGATTCAAAGGCAATCATCTCAATATCAACCTCTGACAGTTTTTTCCAGACGAAACCTTTGAGTTCCATTTGGTCAAAATTTTCGATTTCCAGTGAGTCGTCTCGGTAGAGAAAAAACAGGTCAATCGTGTTGTAGAGCGTGCCTTTGTACGGATATTCGTTAGGCGCTGAAGCCAAATATTTCAGCTTGGAAATATCGACAGCCATGTTGAGTTCCTCCCGAAGTTCGCGCACGCAGGTTTCTTCTGCTGATTCACCGGCATCTACGAAGCCTCCCGCCAAGTCCAAAAAACCTTTTTTCGGGTCTTTGTTGCGCTCGGTGAGCAGTATCTTCGCCTCTTTCTGCACAATGACCGCCACTGCGCCTGCTACATTATGATAATAGACAAAACCGCAATCGGGACAAAAAATTTTGTTCCCTTCGGGATATTCCAAATGCCCGCCTTTGCAGTTGGGACAATGATTGAAAATATGCTGCATAAATTTGAAAATTAATGAATTAGAGTTTTACAAGCAGATTAACAAGGGGATTCATCCCCTTGTTGCTTACGATAGCGATACGGTTAAAAAAATTGTCTGAACCATGATTTTAGTAAGATTAATTTGATTTCCTTGATTATTAAAATCTTGGCAATCTAAAAATCCTGTGAAAATCATGGTTCAGACAATTTATTTTATTCTTTAATAAATTTCGTTTTTAGTTTTCCTTTGCCTGTTTGCAAGTTGAGAAAATATATGCCTTTGCTCAAAGAAGAAACAGAGAGTTGATTGTTGAAAACTTCTGTGGTTTTTATCAATCTGCCGTTCAGGTCAAAGATTTCTGCTTTTAGCACAGTATCTTT
>JAITOO010000048.1 GCA_031289875.1 Flavobacteriaceae bacterium | reverse complement strand
AGTTTTTTCAACTCGGGGTGCGCATTGCTCATGGCATAACTGAAACAGGCTTCCTGCATCATTTCCGTGTCGTTGAGGTAGTCTCCGAAAGCCATCGTTTCTTTGTTGGAAATGTGGAGGATTTTTTGCAACTGTTTGAGCGCAAAGCCTTTGTTTGAAGTTTTAGTGGAAACATCGACCCAGAACTCTCCTGAAACTTTCACCAAATAGTTGTTTTCCAGATTTTCCAGATATGGATAGACCTTTTTTTCAGCATTTTCCGTGTTATACACAGCAATTTTCACGATTTCGTCTTTCACTTCGAGTAGATTTTCCACTAATTTCTGTCTCGGATAGAAAGGAAAAATCAGTTCCGAAAAACTATCGTCCTCAATATAAGCAATATCCGTCCCACAAAGCACGGGAAAAGTATTTGCCAAATTTCGACAGACAGCTATCGCCGTTTTGATTAAATTTTCATCAAGTTGTTGAACTATAAGCTTTTGATTTTGATAAGTAACATAACCTCCGTTTTCGGCAATAAAATACATTTCGTTTTGAATGCGCTCAAAAACGCTTTTCAGGCTGGCGTACTGCCTTCCGCTTGCCGCTGTGAAGCAAATCCCTAAATCCCTAAGTTGCTGAAAGATAGCGAAAAACTCAGGATTCAGCGAATGGTCGGAATGAAGCAGCGTGCCGTCCATATCTGCCGCAATGAGTTTTATGTTTTTAAAATCAGTCATTTTCAACTATTTAACTGTTAAATTTTCCCTTTCCGCCCATCCGTTGAGAAAATCGGCAATATTCATTCTTTTTTTACCCTCAATTTGCACAATCAGAGGAAAATAAAAGCCGTCTTTGCCTGCAATTTTCAATATTTTTTTTCCTTCGGCAACCGCTGTTCCGACAGGCAGAATATGTTTTGTTTCTTCGTAATAGCCTTTAAAAATTTTCAAAATTTTGGAAGAATTTCCTGAATACAAATGCGTAAACGCCGTCGGATAAGGACTGAGTCCGCGCACAAGATTGTGGATTTTTTCCAAAGGCTGTTCCCAATGGATTTGGCAATCTTCCTTAAAAATTTTTGGAGCATATTTAATCTCATTTTCAACAAGTTGATGGTCAGGTTGCAGGCTTCCGTCCGCCAAACCGTCCAGCGTTTCCACCACTAATTTTCTGCCGAGATTCATCAATTTGTCGTGGAGCGAACCTGCGTCGTCGCTATTTTCAATCGGAATTTTTGCCTGCAATAAAATTCCGCCCGTGTCGATTTTTTCGTCGATGAGGAAAGTCGTAACGCCGCTTTCTTTGTCGCCGTTGATGAGGGCAAAATTAATCGGCGAAGCGCCTCGATACTGCGGAAGCAGAGAAGCATGAAGGTTGAACGTCCCAAGTTTCGGAAGTGTCCAGACCTCTTTTGGGAGCATTCGGAACGCTACCACCACAATGACATCAGGTTGAAATACAGTGAGTTGAGAAATAAATTCGGGGGTTTTTAATTTTTCAGGCTGTAATACAGGCAGTTGGTGTTCCAAAGCATATTTTTTCACGGCAGATTCCGACAGTTTCTGTCCGCGCCCTGAGGGCTTGTCCGGCGTGGTAACTACCGCAATTACTTCATGTTGCGACTTCATAATTTCGTCCAATTGAGCAACGGCAAATTCAGGAGTTCCCATAAAAATAACTCGTAACTGTCTATTCATGAATGGTATAAGTGTTAAAATTCAATAATTTGATTTTTTCTTCCGAGATGAGTTCCTGCAAAACTTCGTGGATTTCATCAAAGGTAAACTCTTGAAATTCAGAGTAAATTTCATCTTTTTTTCGGATTTTTTCTCCAATAAAAAGAAAAATGTCTTGTACCGGATTTTTAGTTTTAACTTTTTGTCGGCAGACATCGCATTTTTCGCAGTTGTGCTTGATTTTTTCGCCGAAATAGCCCAAAATGAGCTTCATTCGGCAGAATTTTGTATTTTGAATAAAAAATTCTAATTCTTTAAATTTCCGCCATTTATTTTCTTGAATTAAGGCAAATTTTTTTCGGTATTCGTTGAATAGAAGTTCGTCATTTCTTGGAGACAAGAAATTGATTTTCTGTTTGTTGCCGTCGATATACAACAACTCGCCTGATTGGCTGTATTTCAATAAAATATAACGAAGGCGGGCATGTGAAATCATCAGAGCGTCTGCGAGTTTCTTCTCGGAAAATTTAACGGAATGGCTGAAAATGCCGATGACTTTTCTCGAAATCTGCTCAATAATTTCAAAATCTTTTTCGAAAAAATACTTTTTGTCCAATTTTTCCGCAGGAAATTTGAATTGCAGACGGCTGTCCGCCGGTTCATAGTTCCAATGAAGCAAACTGCTGTTATTCAGATATTCCAGCACGTTGATGATTTTGTTTTTATGGATTTTCAAACTTTGCTGAAATTCATGAAAATTAAAGTCAAAATAATTGTCAGCCAATTCATTGGGAGCAATTCCATACAAAGAATACAAATATTTTATAATTTTTTCATATTCCAGCCAAGAGGGAATGGAGTTTTTTATAGAGGTCTCAATTTCAGCGAGTTCATTTTCAGACCAAAACAGAAAAGCCTGAGACAACCGTCCGTCGCGCCCTGCACGCCCAACTTCCTGATAATAATTTTCCAAAGAATAGGGGGGCGAAAGATGTATGACGAGACGTACATTTTCCTTGTCAATACCCATGCCGAAAGCGTTGGTGGAAATCAATACTTTGGTCGGACTTTCCGTCCATTCTTCTTGTTTTCGGATTTTTTCGGACAGCGGCAGCCCCGCATGGTAAAAATCTACGTCAAAGCCTTTGTGTTCGAGAACTTGCCAAATATTTTTTGTTTCGTTTCTCGTGCGGCAATAAATAATTCCCGAACCTTGATGTTTTTTTAAAATCCGTTCTATTTGTCCGATTTTGTCTTCGGTTTTCACAATGCTGAGCGACAGATTTTCTCGTTCATAAGATTTTTTAAAAACCTGAGCTTCTTTAAGTTGCAGTTTTAAAATAATTTCTTCCAAAACTTTTTCAGTGGCGGTTGCCGTCATTGCAATGCAGGGAATCTGCATTCCGATATGCTGCCGAAAGTCTTTGATTTGCTGATAGGAAGGTCGAAAATCGTTGCCCCATTCGGAGATGCAGTGCGCTTCATCAACCGCTAAAAACGAAATTTGAATATCGCGAACTACCTCCAAAAAAGTTTTATTCAAAAGCCTTTCAGGAGAGACATACAACAATTTGATTTCTTTGTTTTTAAGCCTTTCAAAAACCGTGTATTGCTGTTCGGGCGTTTGGTCGGAAGAAAGATATTCGGCAGAAATCTGCCGTCTTTTCAACTGAAAAACCTGATCTTTTATCAACGCCAAAAGCGGGGAAATGACGAGGCAAACCCCCATACTCATGAGGGCGGGAACTTGATAGCAAATAGATTTTCCGGCACCCGTCGGCAGAAGCGCAACGGTGTTAATGCCGTCTAAAATGCTGAGAATAATCTCTTTCTGCGGGTCTCTGAAATGGTCGTATCCCCAATAATGATGCAATATTTTCTCAGGCAAAGAAAAGTCCAAAATTTTGTATTTTGCACAAAGATAGTAAAGATATTATCGAAATGCAATGTCCTGACAAATTAGGAAAATAAGGAAATTTCAAACTTTAAGGATTTCAACAGAAAAATTAAAAAAAATCGCCTGCTTTTAAGACAGATTTGGATTGTCTGAATTTTTTTTTACTGCATAGCCGATAAATTTCTTGACCAAAAACAGTGTTCGGTCGGTAGAAAATGTAGTTTTTCGAATTTTTGTAACAGGAATTACTCCTTTTTCATCACTCAAAATAAAAATCTCCTGCACCGACTGCGTTTGAAACGGCGACAGCGTTTCTTCCCGATAGATATAATCGGTTTCCTCCCGCAGGAAAGTAATGAAATTCTTTTTTAGCGAAGAGAGAAAAGCCCCGTCAAAAGGAGGATTGGAGCGGATTTCGTTATTTTGAATCATGAAAATATTGCCTGAAACTGCGCGGGCAATATTCTTTTTATCGTTCAAGATGATAACTTCCTGCAAATCATTCTCTTGTGCATATTTTCGAGCCGGCAGATTGACGGGCTGAAAAATGTAAATTCCTGATAACAAATTCGGAAAAATATTGATTTCCTTGTAGATGTCAAGTTCGTTATCTTGGAGTTCGATAAAATTTTTATAGGGCAAAATTTCACTGACATAATCAACAGCCGAATCTGATTTTCTAAAAACCGTAATTTTTACAGTTCCCTGCGTTGATAGGTTTTCATTAATTAAATCAACTATTTCTTTTTCAAACAATTCAGGTGTGAAATTTTGAGGAATTTCCATTCTCATTTTTCGCATTGAAGCCATCAATTGAAAATAAACGTCTTCCCAAAAAAGAAGTTTTTTCTGAAAAAACCAACAGAATGCCTGCACGTAATCACCTGAAAACAAGCTATGTTCGGTGTATTTTATCAATAAGTTTTCTTCATCAATTGCCTGATGATTAAAAATAATCTTCATAAATTATAAGTTTAAGAATTATAGATTTTTACGAATGAAAAAACGGAAAAATCAAAAGCCGATAATTTTTCGCAAATCATCGACTAAATTGCTCCAATACAGTTTGGATTGGTCTAAATCGTCTTCTTCTGCAAAATCGGTAATAACCAAAGCTACGTCACTGGTGATTTCGTCTTCATGAATGGCGAGTTCCCAATAGTATTTCGTGCCTTCGTCTTCCTGCCAGCGAAACCGCACAAAACCTTCTTCCTTATATCTAATCAAATTGGCTACTTCTTCTTGTCCGCTCCATACGAAAATAAATTCGTCTCCGCGCTCCCTCACCTCGTCTGCCAGCCATTCGCTCATGCCTGACGAAGTCCCTATGTAATCGAACAACAAGGAGATAGAACTGTTCATGGCAAATTCCAACTGGTATTTTACTTTACTCATACTGCGAATTTGGGCGCAATTTAACTAATTGTCTTAATATGGCAAAGATGATAGGACTTATTTTGAATGATATAAATCAGTAAATGAATAAAAATTTATCTTTTTCGCAAAAAATAAACATGCAAATCATTTATTCATAGCTATTTAAAAACAAAATTATAAGGAAATGTTTTTTAATTTGTAATTAATATAAATTATTTTTTTTCAGAATCTTCGTAGTCTTCGGAATTTTTGCTTTTGCCAAAAAAGAGTTTGAACAACACAGGTGCAGTAGTTACGATGACGATGCCTAACACGATGATTTCTATGTGTTCTTTCAAATCGAAATTTATTGTTTTTAAGAAGAATTTATATAAATAATGTCCTGCAAAAATCAAGGAAAACGACCATGCCATTGAGCCTACAATATTGAACAACACAAACTTGGCTTTATTCATTTGCACGATTCCTCCCACAATCGGGGCAAAGGTTCTGATAATAGGTAGAAAACGCGCAAAAATAATCGTTCCGCCGCCATATTGTTCGTAGAAATCGCGGGCTTTGAACAGGTATTTTTTCTTGAAAATCAGGGTGTCTTTGCGACTGTACAAAAAGGGTCCGCTTTTGCGTCCAAACCAGTATCCGACTTCGTTTCCGATAATTCCTGCCAAAGAAACCAAGCAGCCCAAAACGAACACGTTGAGAAAATCGGACTCAATCGTGAAAAGTTCCTGCACCAAGTCTCGGCTGTAAATTCCTGATAGAAACAGCAAACTATCGCCCGGCAAAAAAAATCCTGCAAACAAGCCTGTTTCTGCGAAAACGATAAGCAAAACTACATAAATTCCCAATCTAATTCCGCCTAATTCAAAATTTATGTAAAATTCGGGGTTCAGAAGTTGTCCCCAACTAAAATCATTCATGTGTGCGAAAAATTTTTGCAAATATAGGGTTAATTTTTTTAAGCCGCTCAAAGGAAACTGTTGAAGATATGTTAATTTTTCACAAAATCCGGCATGATTTTTTACGATTTTTAGTGAAAAACTGTTCCCCACAAATATTTAAAATCTTGCCAAAAATTCCAGTTTTTCACATAATTTTTATTGATTTCAACCTTGTCTTTCCACAAAACCTCGTCATTGTACTGTTGCGGATTTTCGAACTGCGACAAAATTTTTTCTTCGTTTCGGTATTTGATTTGTGCAGGTCCCGTAATTCCCGGTCTGACGGAAAGAATAATTCGGTCATCGCCGGTCAAAACGTCTGCATAGCCTTGCACGTCAGGGCGGGGACCTACCCAAGACATTTCTCCTTTAACGATATTGATAAGTTGAGGAAGTTCGTCCAATTTGTATTTGCGCAAAAATCTGCCGAACGACGTGATTTTCATTGCGTTAGTGGTAACCGCCGAAGCGTACACCCCCTCCATTGTCCTGATTTTCAATATGTTGAAAATCTCTCCATTTTTTCCAATCCTTTTTTGAACAAACAAACCGCTCTGACCGGTGTCTATCGTAGCGATGAAACAGAAAATAATTAAGGGTATAAATAAGATAATCAGCAAGATGAGCGCTGAAAAAAAATCGAATATGCTTTTGACGGATTTCATTCTGAATCAAAGTGCAAAATTAAAACAATTCTTGTTGAAGTTCATTTTTTTCCAATTCCAGCAATTTCTTTTTTGCTTGAAGACCGCCCGCATAACCGACCAACTTATTGTCTGAGCCAACAACTCGGTGGCAGGGAACGAAAAGGGAGAGCGCATTTGCTCCGTTAGCAGAAGCAACCGCTCGAACAGCTTTTGTATTATTCACATTTTTAGAAAGTTCCAAATAAGAGAGCGTTTTTCCATAAGGAATTTTTAGCAGTTCATTCCAGACCCATTTTTGAAAATCCGTACCGCAGAATAGAAGTGGAACAGTGAATTTTTCTCTTTTTCGCTCAAAATATTCATCAAGCTGATGAGTAGCAAGTGTAAGAGTTTCAGAGTTTTCCTCGACAAATTCAACATGCAGGCAGTTTTTTATTCTTTTATCAATCGGCGCTCTATTTTTTCTAAACTTCCAATCGCAAAGACACAACCGGTTGCCAAAAGATCCTAAAACCAGCTCTCCGACAGGCGTTTGATGATATTGTATATCTAAGGCATCCATTTGTTTGTAATTAATAAACAAAAATAGTGTATTTTGATTTACCAATCACTCACTTTCATTTCTACTTACAAAAATATTCCTAAATTTGCCGACAAAATCGTTTTTATGCAGATTTCAGAACAAGAATTAATCCGAAGAGAAAAATTACAAAAACTTAACGAAGCAGGCGTAGAAGCCTATCCTGCTGATGAATATATAGTTACGCACACTGCGCAGGGAATTAAAGAAAACTTTAAAGAAGATGAATTGGTACGCATCGCAGGCAGGCTAATGTCCAATCGCATTCAGGGCAAGGCAGGATTTTCCGAATTGCAGGACAGTACAGGGCGCATTCAACTCTATTTCAACCGCGATATTCTCTGTTCGGACGAAGACAAGTTTAAATACAACGATTTTTACAAAAAACTTTTAGATTTGGGTGATTTTATCGGAGTGGAAGGCAGACTTTTCATCACTCATAAAGGCGAGAAAACCGTTGAGGTTCAAAATTTTACGTTATTGTCAAAAGTTCTAAGACCTCTGCCGATGCCGAAAATCGACGAAAACGGCAAAACCCACGACGCTTTCAACGATCCCGAACAGCGTTATCGAATGCGCTACGTGGATTTAATTGTAAATCCGCAAGTTAAGGAAATTTTCATCAAACGGACAAAATTGTTCAATGCAATGCGCGCGTTTTTTAATGAACGAGGTTATTTTGAAGTGGAAACTCCTGTGTTACAGGCTATTCCGGGTGGAGCTGCGGCGCGTCCGTTCATCACGCATCACAACGCTTTGAATATTCCTCTGTATCTGAGAATTGCCAATGAACTGTATCTGAAAAGGCTGATTATAGGCGGGTTTGACGGTGTTTATGAGTTCTCCAAAAACTTCCGAAACGAGGGAATGGACAGAACCCACAACCCCGAATTTACATGTATGGAAATTTATGTTGCCTACAAGGACTACAACTGGATGATGAATTTCACGGAACAACTTCTGGAACACTGTGCAATCGCCGTGAATGGAACTACCAAAGCAATTTTCGGAGAAAATGAAATTGACTTCAAAGCGCCGTATCCACGAATTACAATGAGCGACGCAATCAAAAAATACACAGGCTACGACATATCGGGAAAATCTGAAAAAGACTTGTTTGATTTTGCCAAATCCATTGGAATTGAAATAGATGAGACGATGGGAAAAGGCAAACTTATCGATGAAATTTTCGGTGAAAAATGCGAGGAAAATTTCATTCAACCGACTTTCATCACTGATTATCCGATTGAAATGTCGCCGCTAACCAAAAAACACCGCTTTAACCCCGACTTGACCGAACGTTTTGAACTGATGGTCTGCGGAAAAGAAATTGCCAACGCTTATTCCGAATTGAACGACCCGATTGACCAGCGTGCACGGTTTGAAGAACAATTAAAACTTTCCGAAAAAGGAGACAATGAAGCAATGTTCATAGACCAGGACTTTTTGCGAGCACTCGAATTTGGAATGCCGCCGACTTCGGGATTAGGAATCGGAATGGACAGGTTGGCGATGTTTCTGACTGATAATCAATCCATTCAGGAGGTCTTATTTTTCCCGCAAATGAAGCCTGAACAGCACGCCGCCGCGCCGAGTTTTGAGCTAAATGACGAAGAAAAGAAAATTTTGGAAATTTTGCAAAAAAACGAAAATAAACTGCCGATTTCCACACTGAAAGACCTCTCGCAACTTTCGGGCAAAAAATGGGACAAAGCGATGAAAAATCTTTCCAAAAATAATTTAGTGAAAGTTGTTGTTGAGGGAGAAAAAAAGGAGGTGGAATTGATAAACTGAATAAAATCCGCAAATTTCTTTGCGAATTTTATTTATTAGAATCTATACCCTATTCCCAGCATTCCGATACCTGTAAAAGTCGAATCGTATTTTTTATCGTCCATACCGAATCTTCGGGCTACTCCGCCGCTGATTTCAAAAATTAGATTTCGTTTTACCACCCATTTTCCACCGAGTCCAATTCCCAACCCTACGGTTGTGTTGTTTTTTCGTCCGCTGTGGTAATAACCATCACTGTCATTATAAGAATACCAATCTTTGGAGGAAGTAATCGGAACGAATGCTTCTACAAAAAATCCTTTTGCAAAGCCATTCCCAAAATACATTCTCGCATAAGGTGAAAATTGAGAGGTCATCACGTTCGACTCGTCTGAGTCATCATTAGAACTAAAATCTGCCATAACATTAATCCCGATTCCCCAATCTTCATTTAAAAGTCTTTCATACGACACGTCAAGTGCAGGCGCAAAAAAAGCAAATGGGGTTATCATCACTTCATTAAGCCGTTCTGTTTCAGTTGAGACAGACTGTGCTTTTAATAAAAATATGTTAGACAAAAGCAATAAAGCAAAAAAAGTTTTTTTCATAATTAAAATGATTTATTGAATAATTTTAAGTGTAAAATTACACTTTTTTTTATAAAAAAACGTTTTTTTATCTAAAATTGCATTTACTAATTGAAATTAGGTTGTTAGTTGAAATTACATTCCCAACTATTGCTTTCCAAAAAACTGTAACTAATCTCCCAAATTTTATAAATCCGTTATAGAAATAATTTATACTTTTGCTTCGTGAATCAGATTTATGCCATATTTTTGACAAGCTTGGTTCTCTTTGCGAACCTCAATCTTGCCGTGTACCAAAGTTGGTGTCATGGCGAAAATATTGGGCTTTCTGTCAATTCTAAAAAATTTGATTCTCATCAGGAAAAAAATCAAAAAACTGAGTTTCAGCAAGATAACTGCTGCAAGGACGTTTTGATTAAATCCAGTGGCGGGTCTGTTTTTTCTTTGGAAAAAATTTTGCAACTGACATTTTTTCAAGTTCAAGGAATCTTCCCCGAAATCTATCATAGCATTGATTTTCAAAGCATTGAAGAAGAAGAAACCGCAGTTCAACTGTTTTCCAATCCTCCGCCTCCGCAAATATCTCTGTATCAATATTATTGCCGTTACGTTTACTACGGTTAGTTCTCATTTTGTTTTAGATTTTTTGAATTTTCAAAAAATTTAAAAAATTGTAATCTTTTTATTTTCAACAGATTAAAAAAATCAATTAAAAAAACAAAATGAAAAAATACACCATTTTATTTTTTATGTGCTTGGGAATCTTCTCGTTAGCACAAATGAAAACGCTGAAAGGAAACGCCGTCATTCTGACGGAAAACGGAGAAAAAATTCCCGTAAACGGCGCAGACGTTCACTGGAAGGAACACACTGTGATGAAGACAGTTACAGACAGTCTGGGAAATTTTCAGTTGATGTATCACGACGGGCTGTACAATATCGTAGCGGAAAAGGACGGTTTCAAAACCAAAGAAGTAAAAGTCGAATCTATTGAACAACCGATAGAAATTGTGCTGGAAACCAGCGAAAAAACTCTGAACGAAGTGATTGTCAGACAGAGAGCGCAGGCAGTAAACATCAACGCCAGATCCGCAGATTTGATTTTCAACCTCAGCAAAACTGAACTGCTGAAAGCCGCTTGCTGCAACTTGGCAGAAAGTTTTGAGACCAACCCGACGGTCGATGTCTCTACAACTAACGCTGCAACAGGCTCTAAGCAAATAAAAATGCTCGGTTTAGACCAAAAATATTCGTCGATTACCGTTGAAAATATGCCCGAAGTGCGCGGTCTGACTTCCGCAAACGGTATCAATTTTCTGTCCGGAACATGGATTAATTCCATTCAATTGACCAAAGGCGGAAGCACCGTCATCAACGGCTACGAAGCGATTACAGGTCAAATAAATACGGAGTTGATGAAATATCAGGACAAAAATTTCACCAATCTGAACTTCTACGCCAACCAAAATGTCAGACTGGAATTTAACGCAGTGAATGGCACAGACTTGGGCAACCATTGGAGCAACACTTCGCTGCTTCACTTCAACGGAAATCTGGCAAAAGAAGACATGAATCACGACGGATTTTTGGATTTGCCTCTGTCTAAGCAAATTAACGCTATGAACATTCTTCGCTACGACGGAATCCAAACCAATGGCTGGGCTTCGATTTTTGCCGTTCAAGCCTTGTACGACAAACAGTTAGGCGGACAAAAAGATTTTGTCGAATCGGTTGATAAACTCAAGCAAAACCGTTATGGACTTGGGATAGAGAACACTCACTTTGAGGTTTGGAACAAAACGGGCTATGTTTTTCTGAATAAATCGTATCAAAGTATCGGACTGCAAACCAAGTACATACATCACGACATTGGGAGTTATTTTGGGCAGAGAATTTATAATGGCAATGAAAATTCCCTTTTTGCCAATTTGATTTTTGAGAGCATTTTGGGCGATACCAATAACAAATACAAGTTGGGCGTTAGTTTTCTTCACGATGTTTACAACGAAACTTTTGAAACGGACAATTACAAACGAACGGAAAACGTGCCGAGCGTATTCGCCGAATACACCAATACTTCTTGGAAAAAACTCACTGTGGTAGCGGGTTTGCGGGCAGATTTCCACAATTTGGCAGGAACGCAGATTTTGCCGAGACTGAACGTCAAATACAGTCTTCTGCCGAAAACCACTTTGCGCTTGGCGGCAGGGCGCGGAATGCGGACTGCCAACGTTTTTGCGGAAAACATGCAGTATTTTGCCTCCTCCCGAAAAGTGCAAATTCGTTCCGGCAACGGCGATATTTACGGCTTGCAGCCTGAAATTGCGTGGAATTACGGCGCAAGCATCGTTCAGGATTTTAAAATCGGAAACATGAAAAACACATTCACGCTGGATTTTTACCGAACGGATTTTCAGAAACAAGTCTTGATTGATTTGGACAAATCTCCGCAGGAACTGTGGTTTTACAACCTTGACGGAAAATCGTACTCCAACTCTTTGCAAGCGGTTTGGGACGTTTTTCTTTCGGAAAATCTGGAACTTCATTTGGCGTACAAGTGGTATGACATTCAAGCAGAATATGACGGCGGGAAACGGGAAATCCCTTTCACAGCCAAAGACAGAGCCTTGCTGAATGCTACTTACTCAACCCGCAAAACTGAAAAAAATAGCAAATGGACGTTTGATTTCACCGTTCAATACATTGGAAAACAGCGTCTTCCCGACACCTCTTCCAATCCTGATGAATTTCAACGGATAACGTATTCTCCTGATTATTTCTTAGCCAATGCACAGGTTTCAAGACATTTTTCCGAGAAAGTGCGTGTGTATGCAGGTGTGGAAAATCTTGGAGGATATAAACAACGTAACCCGATTATCGAAGCAGAAAATCCGTTCGGGACGTATTTTGATACTTCACTGGTTTATGCTCCGATTACGCCTGCCATGTTTTATATCGGCATTGATTTGAAATTGTAATATTTAAAACGTTAATATTCAGCGGATTGCATCTTCTCGAAATGAAAAAAAACCAAATATCGGGCAAAGACAATCCGCTTTTTGCTTTTAAAGTCCTATCTTTGTATTCATCTTATTTACAGCAAAAATGTTTACGGGAATTATTGAAACTACAGGAAAAATCGTCAATTTGGAAAAAACGGAAGAAAATTTAAATATTTCTATACAAGCGCCGTTTTTTCAGGAACTGAAAATAGACCAAAGCATTGCGCACGACGGTGTATGCCTGACGGTAATTGACTTGCAGCCTGACTTTTACACAGTAACCGCCATTGCTGAAACTTTGAAAAAGACACGTTTCAGAGAATTGAAAATCGGGGAAATTCTCAATTTGGAACGGTGCGTCAAGGTTTCCGACCGATTGGATGGACACATTGTGCAGGGACATACCGACCAAATCGGGACGTTGAAATCTATTGAAAACCAAAAGGGAAGCTGGTTTTTGACTTTTCAATATAAAGGTTCAAACCTGACGGTAGAAAAAGGCTCAATCTGCGTGAACGGCATCAGCCTGACGGTAGTAAACAGCCGCGACAACGAATTTTCCGTTGCCGTGATTCCTTACACTTGGGAACATACTAACCTGAAATTCTTACAGTTGAGAGGCGAAGTGAATTTGGAATTTGACATCATCGGAAAATATGTTCAGAAAATGATGGACAGAAAGTAAGGGATAGAAAAAACCTCAACTTGGCTTCCCTGCTTGGTCGCAATGGCTTCGAGTATTTGCAAGGCAAGAAATTTGCTGATGAACAAAACCCCGACCTCATTTCGGATTCGTCAAAATGTACTCTGAAAGCGTTGTAAATGAGGTATTTAATGGATTGAAATTGAATTGAAAACCATAACAATACAGGATTATACAGCGAAATTAATAGATGACCCCGAAGAAAAGTTCTGCTTTCAAACGCCGACTAAAATTTTTTACGCATCTTTGTACTGCCTTTTGTCGCATTTAGAAGTTGAATCTGCGAAAAGACAAAATTAAAGATTTACTTTTTTTCTTAACAAAAATAGCGTTAATTTTGTTGCGCAAACCATGAAAAATGGTCGTCAGAACTATGGAAAAAACTTCGCAACAATTTGATACT